>JBBIPS010000226.1:0-5667 GCA_037442725.1 Burkholderiales bacterium
CGCGTGGAGCAAGGTCGCCGCGCCGAGCCGCCACCACTCGCCCGCGAGGAGGGCCGGGCCGTAGCTCCCGCCGGCGTCGAGGAGCGACTGGGCGGTGGGCCGGAGCAGGTCGACGCCGCGCACGAGCGACAAGACGAAGGTCAGCGCGAGGAGGAAGACGATGGCCGGCGTGACGAAGGCCCTGGGCGTCAGCCGCTCGAGCAGCAGCGTGGTGCTGGGCCGGTTGCCGGGAAAGCTGCGATGCCGCGCCAGCCTGAGCGGGTCGACCGTGGCCGATGCGGTCGGTGCCGGTTCGACCAGCGCGGCTTCGGTGGTCTTGCCGAGCATCAGCGCCTGGCTCTGCGCCAGGCAGTTGGCCAGCGCCTTGGCGTGCAGTTCGGCATACGGGTGAGTGGGTTGGCGCACCGCGATGAATTCGACCGGGATCACGTCGCTGCCCTGGTGCAGCATCTGGAAGTAGGCGTGCTGGCCGTTGGTGCCCGGTTCGCCCCAGACCACCGGGCTGGTGGCGTACGGCAGCGGCCGGCCGTCGAGATCGACACGCTTGCCGTTGCTCTCCATCTCGAGCTGCTGCAGGTAGGCCGGCAGCCGCGCCAGACCCTGGTGGTACGGCGCCACCGAGCGGCTGCCGAAGTGGTGGAAGTTGCGGTACCAGACGTCGAGCAGGCCGAGCTGCGCCGGCAGATTGCGCTCCAGCGGCGCCTCGGCAAAGTGCCGGTCCATCGCGTGCGCGCCGGCCAGCAGCGCGCGGAAGTTCTCGCTGCCTACGGCGATCGCGATCGGCAGCCCGATCGCGCTCCACAGCGAGTAGCGCCCGCCGACCCAGTCCCAGAAGCCGAAGCTGGTGTCGATGCCGAACTCGGCCGCCGCCGCCCGGTTGGTCGTCGCGGCGACGAAGTGGCGCGCGATGTCGAGTTCGGTCAGACCCTGGCCGCTGGCCAGGAACCAGTCGCGCGCGACGGCCGCGTTGGCCATCGTCTCCTGCGTCGTGAAGGTCTTGCTGGCGATGACGAACAGCGTCCGGCGCGGCCTGAGGCGACGCAGCACCGGCGCGATGTCGTGGCCGTCGACATTGCTGACGAAGTGGAAGGCGATGTCCGGGTGCGCGAACGCATCGAGCGCCGGCACCACCATGCGCGGGCCGAGATCCGAACCGCCGATGCCGATGTTGACGACATCGCGGATGCCGCTGGCCGCGCTGTCGCGCACCCGTTCGGCAAAGTCCAGCATGCGGTCGACCACGCCGTGCACCTCGTCGCCGTGCGGCCCCTGCCCGCGCGGTGCGCGCAGTGCGGTATGCAGCACTGCACGGCCTTCGGTGGCGTTGATCGGCGCGCCGGCCAGCATCGCGTCGCGCCGGACTTCGAGCCGGCATTCGCGCGCGAGCTCGATCAGCAAGCCTCGCGTGGTCGCGTCCCAGAGGTTCTTGGACAGGTCCGCGAAGACCTCGGGGGCCTCGAGCGCGAAAGCGTCGAAGCGCCGCGGATCCTGCGCGAAGGCCCGGCGCGCATCGAAACCACGGCCGTGCGCCTCGAAGTGGCGTTGCAGCGCAGTCCAGGCCGCCGTCTCGTCGCAACGCTTGAAGTCCATCATCGGGCTGCGGTGACCGACGCGCGCGTCGCCGGACCGATCGCAGAGGCGTCATCGACGCAGGGTTGGGCGGGGCAGTTCATGCTGGCTTCGACGGTCCTCGAGACAAGCCGGATTAGAACCCCGCCGAGCCGGCGTGGGTCACCCGGCAGCGCCGGGCGTGCCGGAGGCGCGCTCGCCCGGGGCACCGGATCGACAGCCCGCTGCGCCGGTCGAGAGCTGCCCTGAGGTGAGCGACCTGCCAGCGCCGCGCGTGACCGCCGCGGCAATCCGTTCGGTGTGCGGCGCGGCGCCACCGCAGGTGTGCGCCAGCGGACGGACAGCATCGGCATGGCGTCGTGATCGATCCCCGCCCGTCGCGCCGCGGCTCATCGAGGCGGTCAGAATCGCCCGATGACCATGGCCTCGTCGGCGCACGCACCCTGGCAGCGTCGCAGCGTCACCGCGGCGTGCGCGCTGCTGGCCCTGCTGCCTTGGTCGCCCGCCTCGGCGGCGACGATCGTGGTCGGCCCCGGCCGCCAGGCCGAGCACTTCGCCGACGCGCTGCGCGGCGCGCGCGACGGCGACACCATCGAAGTCATGCCGGGCGAGTACCGCGGCGACGTCGCCGTGCTGGTGCAGAAGAAGCTGACGATCCGCGGCGTCGGACCGCGCCCGGTCTTCATCGCCGACGGCCGCAGCGCCGAGGGCAAGGCGATCTGGGTCGTGCGTGACGGCGACGTCACGATCGAGAACATCGAGTTCCGCGGCGCGCGCGTGGCCAGCGGCAACGGCGCCGGCATCCGCTTCGAGAGCGGTCGACTGACGGTCGTGCGCTGCGCCTTCTTCGACAACGAGATGGGGCTGCTCACGTCGAACTCGGGCCAGGCCGAACTGCTGATCGAGGACAGCGACTTCGGTGTCGCGCCGCGCCACGACGGCGCGCTTCACCACCTGCTGTATGTGGGCCGCATCGCCGGCTTCACGCTCAGCGGCAGCCGCTTGCGGCAGGGCTACATCGGCCACCTCGTCAAGTCGCGCGCACGCCGCAGCCGCATCACGTACAACCTGATCGTCGACGGCAGCCAGGGTCAAGCCTCGTACGAGATCGACCTGCCCAATGGCGGCGACGCCACGATCATCGGCAACGTCATCGGCCAGGGCGCGCACGCCGAGAACCCGGTGCTCGTCGCGTACGGCGCCGAAGGCAACGCCTGGCCGCGCAGCGCGCTGGTGCTGGCGCACAACACGCTGGTGAACGAGCGGCCCGCCGGCGCGACCTTCCTGCGCGTCTGGCAGGAGCGGCTGCCCGCGCGCACCGAGGTCGCCGTGCTGGACAACCTGACGGTCGGCCCGGGACTGTGGGACGCCGGCACGCGCGGCCGTTTCGAGGGCAACACCGCGACGACGCCCGAGGCGCTGCACGAGCTGTGCACCGGCCCGGCGTGCGTTGACCCCGCCAAGAAACCAAGGCATGATCCCGAGCGTAACTGAGTTACATCCGCAAGGCCACCCGCCGACTTCCATGTCATTCGATCTTGTCTTCTTCGGCGGCACCGGCGACCTGACCTGGCGCAAGCTGATGCCGGCGTTGTTCCAGGCCTTCCGGCATCGCAAGCTGCCGCCGGGAGGACGCATCCTGGCGGTGGCGCGCGACGAGCGCAGCGACGAAGCCTACCGCGCCTACATCCGCGAGCGCTTCGTCGAAGTCGACCCTGCCAAGCGGCCCAGCGACGAGGAGTTCGCGCGCTTCGCCGGGTTGCTGCACTACCGGCGCATGGACCTCGCCCGGCCCGGGTACTACGCCGACCTGGCGCAGTGGATCGGACAGCGCGCCGCCGACACGGTGGTGCTGTACCTGGCCACCAGCCCCGACCTGTTCCCGCTGGTCTGCGAGCAGCTCGGTGCCGTCGGGCTGAACGGCCCGAAGGTGCGCGTGGTGCTCGAGAAGCCCCTGGGACACGACCTGGCCAGCGCGCAGGAGATCAACCGTGTCGTGCGCTCGGTGTTCGCCGAGCACCAGGCCTTCCGCATCGACCACTACCTGGGCAAGCCTGCGGTGCAGAACCTGTCGGCGCTGCGCTTCGGCAACGCGCTGTTCGAGCCGCTGTGGCGGCGCGACAGCATCGCCAACATCCAGATCACGTTGGCCGAGGGGCTGGGCGTGGGCACGCGCGGCGACTTCTACGACCACACCGGCGCGCTGCGCGACATGGTCCAGAACCACGCGCTGCAGTTACTGACCATGATCGCGATGGAGCCGCCGCCGACGAACGATGCCGACGCCATCCGCGACGAGAAGCTCAAGGTGCTCAAGTCGCTCAAGCCCTTCAGCGCCGAGAGCGTGGCCCGCGACGTGGTGCGCGGGCAGTACAAGGCCGGCATGATCGACGGTCAGCCGGTGCCGGGCTACCTCGACGAGTCCAGGGTGCCGCAGGGCAGCCCGACCGAGACCTTCGTCGCGCTGCGCACCGAGGTGCAGAACTGGCGCTGGGCCGGCGTGCCGTTCTACCTGCGCACCGGCAAGCGACTGGCGTCGCACCATGCGCAAATCGTCGTCAACTTCCGCGGCGTGCCGCATCCGATCTTTCCGGGCTCGGCCAGCGCCAACAAGCTGGTCATCAAGCTGCAGCCCGAGGACGGCCTCGAACTGCACCTGCTGGCGGCCAAAGGCAGCGGACAAGGCGAACTGCTGGCGCCGGTGTCGCTCGACCTGGATTTCGGCAAGGCCTTCGCGAGCGAGCGCGTCGGCGCCTACGAGCGGCTGCTGATGGATGCGATCTGCGGTCGTCTGAACCTGTTCGTCCGCAGCGACGAGCAGGAGCAGGCCTGGCGCTGGGTCGAGCCGATCCTGCACGCCTGGGCCGCCGACCCGATCGGGCCACGACCCTACGCCGCCGGCAGCTGGGGCCCGCCGGCGTCGAGCGCGATGGTCGCGCGCGACGGCTGCACCTGGGACGAGGAACAGTAGGCCGCCATGACGATGCTCGACCGCGTGCGCGCCTCGATGCCGGCGCTGCCGCCAGCCGAGCAACGCGTGGCCAGGCTGCTGCTGGCCGATGCACGCAGTTTCGCGACGCTGCCGATCGGCGAGCTGGCAAAACGCGCGCGCGTGAGCAAACCCACGGTGGTGCGCTTCTGCCGCAGCGTCGGCTACGACGGCCTGGCCGACTTCAAGCGCAAGCTGGCCGGCAGCGTGAACGAGGGGGTGCCCTTCGTGCACCGCGCCGTCGACGAGGACGACAAGACCGGCGACATCATCGTGAAGGTGGTGGACAACGCGGTCAGCGCCCTGCTGCACTACCGCAACGACGCGGCCGGCCACGCCATCGAGCAGGCGATCGAGGCGCTGGCCGCGGCTGGTGTCGAGCACAGGCGCATCGAGTTCTACGGCGTCGGCAACTCGGGCATCGTCGCGCAGGACGCGCAGCACAAGTTCTTTCGCCTCGGCGTCAATGCCATCGCCTGCAGCGACGGCCACGTGCAGGTGATGAGCGCGACGATGCTGGGGCCGGGCGACTGCGCGGTGGCGATCAGCAACTCCGGGCGCAGCCGCGACCTGATCGATGCCGCAGACATCGCGCAGCGCAAGGGCGCCAGCCTGATCGTCATCACTGCCAGTGGCTCGCCGCTGGCGCGACTGGCGCAGGAGCGTCACCAGATCGTGCTGGCGGCAGACCACCGTGAGGACTACGAGCGCTACAGCCCGATGGTGTCGCGGCTGCTGCACCTGACCATCATCGACATCCTCACGACCGGCGTGGCGCTGCGGCTCGGACCGGGTCTGCGGCCGATGCTGCAGGAGATCAAGCGCAACCTGCGCGCCCGGCGCTACACCCCGCAGGAGTGATCGACGCGTCCGGCAACGGCCGGCGCTGATGACTCCAACGCTACGCGGCCTCGATCAACGCCTCGACGCCGTACAGCCGCGCCAGCTCGGCCAGCCGGGTCGGCGCAGCGACCAGTTGCAGCGGCTTGCCGGCAGCGCGCGCCAGCCGGCGGCACTCGAGCAGGACAGCCACCGCCGAGCTGTCCAGCGTGCGCAGCGCCGCGGCGTCGAGCACCGGCGCCGCGTCGGCCGCGATCGCCTGCTGCAGC
>JBBIPS010000227.1:0-5610 GCA_037442725.1 Burkholderiales bacterium
GGTCGGCGTGCGCGACGACACCGGCCAGATGCTGACGCTGGCACAACCGGCACGGCGTGCCGTGACCCTGGCGCCGCACCTGGCCGAACTGGTGTTCGCTGCCGGCGCCGGCGACCGGCTCGTCGGCGTCATGCGCTACAGCGATCAGCCCGCCGCGGCAGCGCGGCTGCCCGTGATCGGCGACGCCTTCGCGATCAACCTCGAGGCCGTTGCCCGGCTCGCACCCGACCTGCTGCTGGTCTGGCGCAGCGGCATCAACCCGCGCCAGCAGCAGCGGCTGACGACGCTCGGTCTGCCCATCTTCACCAGCGAGATCACCCGCGTGGAAGACATCGCCGATACGTTGCGCCGGCTCGGTCGGCTGTTCGGCACCGAGGCCGCCGCCGACGCCGCCGCGCAGCGGGTCGAGGCGGACTGGCACGCGCTGCGGCGGCGTTATGCCGGCCGCGCGCCGGTGCGGGTCTTCTACCAGATGTGGCACGCGCCGCTGATGACCGTCGGCCGCGGCCACCTGATCGCGCAGGCCATCAGCGCCTGCGGCGGCGTCAACGTGTTCGGCGACCTGGACTCGATCACGCCGACGGTGAGCCGGGAGGCCGCAGTCCGCGCCGATCCGCAGCTCATCGTCACCGGCACCGACGGCAGCGAGCCGGCGCACCTGGAGGAGTGGCTGCGATTCGGCCAGCTCAGCGCGGTGCGGCGTGGCCACGTCGTCGCGCTCGACGGCCACCGGCTGGCCCGCATGACGCCGCAGTTCATCGCCGGCACCGAGGCGCTGTGCGACGCGATCGAGCGGGCACGGCACTGAACGCCGCGCGCCGTGGCCGAGGTCCACCTCGGCCTGTCGTCGCGCGGGCGCCTTCGCGCACGATCGGCCGGCAACGGGTCGACCGCTGCCGGTCGTTGCGGCCGCTCGCACATGCCGCCTGAAGGCTGACTTTCGCGCCGTCCGGTCGTCGTTCGGCCGCGTTCGATGCCAACCAACGACCGCGGTGGATCGCGTGCCGACGATCGCTGTGCCGAGCTGACGGGACGCAGCTTGCGATCAGGCCGCGACCCAGACGCCGCCGGTTTCGCGCCAGTCGCAGCCGTAGACCTCGCGCAGCAGTGGCGCGGTGATCATCTCGTCGCAGCGGCCGGCGGCCCAGCGGCCGTCGCCGTGCAGCGCCAGCACGTGCGTGGCGGCGCGGACGATCCAGTTCACGTCGTGGGCGCTGACCACCAGCGCGCCGACGCCGCTGCCGGGCGGCACCAGCGCGGCCAGCCAGCGCGCAACGCGCGTCTGGTGCGCCGGGTCCTGGAACGACACCGGCTCGTCCATCAGCATCAGCGGCGCGCCCTGCAGTGCGCATTGCGCCAGCGCGACGCGCTGGCGCTCGCCGCCGGACAGCCGCGTCACACCGCGTACGGCCAGCGCCTCGGCGTCGAGCGCGGCCAGCACCGTGGCGGCGTCGTGCCGCCCCGGCCGAACCACCGACAGTTCGAGCAGCCGCAGCACGCTGAGCGGGAAGCGGTCGGTCGACTGCTGCGGCGCATAGGCGCGCACCAGCGCCGCATCCGCCGCCGGCCAGTCGGTCTGGCTGCGGCCGAGCCAGCGCACCTCGCCATCGCGTCGCGGTACAGGCAGCCCCGCCAGCGCGCGCAGCAACGTGCTCTTGCCCGAGGCGTTGCGGCCGATCACGCACCAGCGCTCGCCGCTGCGAACCTGCCAGTCGAGCGCGAACAGCAGGCAGCGGCCGGCGGCGTGCAGCGTCAGCGCACGCGTCTCGAGCAGCGGCGCGGCGCACGCCGGGGCGAGTTCGAGCGTGATGCCCGCCACGGAGCCACCGGGTGCGCACAGCCCAGCCGACCGGCCGGCCGGGCGTCGGTGGTCCGACCCCGCGCGAGGCCACAGCAAGGCTGTCGGCCCGGGCGGATCGCTGCCGGCCGCGCCAGGGTCGGTGGCCAGGGACTCCCCGCTCGGCGCGGCACCCGGCACCGCCCGCGGCACGGCTTTGCTCATCGCGTGCCGCGCGCCAATACGACGATGAACAGCGGCGCGCCGAGCAGGGCCATCACCGCGCCGACCGGCAACTCGAGTGGCGCCACCACCATGCGTGCGACCAGGTCGGCCGCCGTCAACAGCGCTGCACCGCCGACCAGGCTCATCCAGGCCAGGTCGCGCGTGCGCTGCACGCCGAGCAATCGCAGCGCCTGCGGCACCACCAGACCGACGAAGCCGATGGCGCCGGCGCTCGCCACCGCGAGTCCCGCCGCCAGCGACGCGGTCACCAGCAGCACGAGGCGCAACCGGCGCACCGGCTCGCCGAGCAGCGCGGCCACCTCGCTGCCGAGTTGCATCCGGTCGATCGCGGTGGCACGCCAGGTCAGCAGTGCGGCGAAGGCGATCGCGGCGACGCCGCAGCCCAGGCCGCCCTGTGCACCCGAGAGATCACCGACGAGCCAGAAGATCGCGCCGCGCAGACGCTGGTCAGGCGTGATCGCCAGCAGCAGCGTCGATGCCGCGCCGCACAGCGCGGCGAGCATCGCGCCGGTCAGGATCAGCCGTGGCGACGCGTCGTCGCTCGAAGCCAGCGCGCCACGCGTCAATGCCAGCAGCGCCGCGCCTGCAGCCAGCGCCCCCAGGCCCGCGCCGAGCCACAGGCTGGCACCGGTCATCAGCGCCAGCAGCCCGCCCACCGACGCGCCGCCCGAGGTGCCCAGCACGTACGGGTCGGCCAGCGGGTTGCGCAGCAGGGCCTGCAGCGCCAGACCGGCCAACGCCAGCAACGCGCCGACGCCGAACGCCGCCGCGACGCGCGGCGCGCGCAGCGCAACGATCAGATCGACGTCCAGCCCCGCGCTGCCCAACGCCAGGCCCGCTGCCAGCGCCGCCGCCAGCAGAGCCACCAGCGCGCAGGCAAGCGCTGCGCGGCGGGCTTCGGTCAGTCCCATGCGGTCACAGGCCGCGAGGTGATCCGACACGCGCGCGCCGCGTGCGCATGGCGGTCGATGCCGGCGCGGCATCGGTGGTCACTGTGCGCTGTCGCGGTCGGCGTGGAACGGCTAGAGATCCGCACGCCAGCGCAACCCCATGAACACCCCGCGCGGCGGCTGCTGGTAGCCGGACGCCGTCTGGTAGCGCACGTCGCCCACGTTCTCGATGCGACCGAACCACTGCAGCTCGCGCCGCAGGTCCCACTGCGCGGTCAGGTCGACCACGGTATAGGCTGCCAGCGTCACATTGCCGCTGTCGGGGCGTGCACCGACGTGGCGCGCCGCCATCCCGGCGCGCCGGCCCCGACCGAAATCGTGCGCCAGCGAGGCCGATGCCAACAGCTCGCTGCGCCGCAGCCGCTGCGCGCCGGTGGCGGCGTCGATCGGATCCTGCGCCGTCAGGCTGGCGCGCACGTCGGTGGCACCGACGCGGCCGGAATACGACATCTCGAGCCCGCGGTTGCGCGTGCGTGCGACGTTGCCGAAGGCGTTGCTCACGAAGTCGTATTCCAGCTCCTGGCCGACGCGGGTCTGGAACAGCGTCGCACGCAGACGCTGGCCGGCCACGGCCCACTGCACGCCGAGTTCAGCCGAATGCGCCAGCTCGGGCTGCAAGGCCGGGTTGCCGAAGAACGGCGCGTACAGGTAGCCGAGCGGCGGTGCGCTGAAGGCATCGGCCGCGCTGGCGACGACCTTCCACGCCGGCGCCACCTGCCAGCCCCAGCCCAGTCTGGCGCTGGTCTTCGATCCGACGCCGCCGACGCGGTCGTGGCGCAGGTTCAGCGCCAGATCGTGCGCGCCGTGCCGCGACTGCACACCGCCGAAGAACGCGGAGACATCGCGCGCCCTGGCGTAGACGCCGCCGAAGCCGTCGTCGGCATCGATGCGCTGGCGCTGCCAGTCGAGTCCGGCATCGGCCGTGGTCGTCGGCGCCAGCGTGATGTGGTTGATCCAGTTCAGCACGTCGACCGTGGTCTTGTAGCGGCCGCTGAAACCGAAGGCGCCGCTCTCGTCGTAGCGTGCATCGTCGCGCTGCGTCGACACGGCGGCATGGCTGGTCCAGTTCGGCGCAATGCGGTTGTCGCTGGCCAGGCTCAACACGTCGTTGCGGGTGCGGCTCGTCTGCACGTCGGCCGGCGTCGCGAAGGCGCTGTCGTAGTCGAGCCGGCCATCGCTGTGTACCCAGCCCAGGCTGATGCGCTGGGCGTTGGCCAGCGCGTGCGACAGGTTGAACGCTGCGCTGGTGTTGCGGTAGCCGTCGCGATCCGGGTTGGCCGCGGCCACCTGCTGCGGGTCGAGCGCCGAGAACCCCCGTTCCGACTCGCGCGAGACACCGAGCGAGAGCTGCGTCGCACCGAGCGTGGCCGAGCCCTGCGCAGCGCCATGCGCGAACCCGCGCGCACCGGCCTCGACACGGACGCTGGCCTGTGGCACGGCGTCGGCACGGCGCGTGAAGACCTGGATCACGCCGCCGATCGCGCCGCCGCCGTACAGCGCCGAGACGTTGCCGCGAACGACCTCGATGCGCTCGACCTGGTCGAGCATCAGGTGTTCGATGCCGACCAGTCCGGTGGCATCCTGGCGCGCCAGTGGCACGCCGTCGATCAGCACCAGCACCTGGCGCGTCGGCGCGCCGCGAACGAACAGCGAGGTGACGCTGCCGCGGCCGCCGTTGCTGGCCAGCTGGATGCCAGCCTCTGCAGCCAGCAGCGACGGCAGATCGACCGCCTGCGCACGCTCGATGTCGGTGCGCGTCAGCACCGTCGTGTGCGCCAGCGCATCGACGAGCAACTGCGGCGCGCGCGTGGCCGTCACGACGACGGTGTTGGTGTCGTCGGCGTGCGCTGACAGTGGGGCGACCGCCAGGCAGGCAGCCAGTTCGAGACAGGCGCGGCGCGCCCAGGAGGTGGTTGGCGCCGCTGGCGCCCGTTGCGGGAGGGACATGGATGAAAGACCTGCACAGACACGACGCCTGCCCGCGCTTCCCCGCGCGGACCCTGGCAATGCACCGTGCGTTGAAGCACGCACGGCCCCGTCGTTGGCCGGTATCCGGGCTGACGGAGACGACCCCTGTGGCCTTCCCGGTCGTGGGCACGACCAGTGGCGTCAGTCACAGGAGCTGGCAGGCACTTGCATGCCTGCCGTCCGCTTACCGTTGCGGGGGCAGCGCAGGTGGGGTCGCGTCCGGAGGACGGCCGACCTTCCTGCTTCCCGTTTAACCTGGCCGCCACGACGTGCGGCCAGAGCACCAACGCGCGCAATCCTACCAGCCGATCGGGCGTCGCCGCGATGATGGCCGCCTACAATCGGCCGGCACCCACGGAGGTGGCGGCCGTCCATGTCCAGACTCGATGAACTTGCCGAACGCATCGATCGCCTCGTGCTGCGACACGACGAGTTGAAGCGCACCAGCGCGTTGCTGGAGCAGCGGCTGGACAGCATCACCGCCGAGCGCGACAACCTGCGTTCGCGCCTGGCGGCGGCGCGCGCACGCATCGACGCGCTGCTCGAACGGCTGCCCGCGGACGCGGCCCGCCAGGGCGACGGCACCGACGCATGAAACAGATCGAGGCCACCATCCTCGGCCAGAGCTACGTGCTGGCCTGCCCGCCCGGCGCCGAAGCGCTGCTGCTC
>JBBIPS010000228.1:0-5558 GCA_037442725.1 Burkholderiales bacterium
CACGCCGGGCTGCAGCCGCGCGACGGCGTCGAGCAGTGCCAGCGCCGGCAGTTCGCCGCCCGAGAGCACGAAGTCGCCCAGGCTCAGCTCGAGCGTGACGTGGCGGTCGATGAAGCGCTGGTCGATGCCTTCGTAGCGGCCACAGAGCAGGACCGCGCCGGCCCCGGCAGCCAGCCGCTGGACGACCGCCTGCGTCAGCGGCGCGCCGGCCGGGGTGAAGTGGATCACCGGCACGGCCACCGGATCCGCGTCGATGCGTTCAGCGCGCACCGCTGTCAGTGCGCGCAGCAGCGGCTCGGCCAACATCACCATGCCCGGTCCGCCGCCATACGGTCGATCGTCGACGCGGCGGTAGGCGCCCTCGGCAAAGTCGCGCAACTGCCACAGCCGGACGTCGACTTGCCCGGACTCGAACGCGCGCCGCGTGATGCCCAGGTTCAGGTGCGGGGCGAACAGTTCCGGCAGCAGAGTGATGACGTCGAAGTGCATCGCGGCGCGGTCCCGAACTCTCGGGGTTTCAATAGTCCAGGCCCCAGTCGACCGTGATCCGGCGCTCGGCCAGATTCACATCGTCGATGTAGGCGGTGACGAACGGTATCAGTCGCTCTGCCACATCGAGCGCTGCACCTGCGGGTGCGTCCGGTCGCTCGATGCGCAGCACGCTGTGCGCGCCGGTGTCGATCAGATCGGTCACGACGCCGAGCAGGTGGCCTTCACGATTGACCACCGACAGCCCGATCAGATCGACCCAGTAATACTCGCCGGCACCGGCGCTGGGAAAGCTCGAGCGCGCGATGAAGACGCGCGCACCGCGGATGGCCTCGGCGGCGGCGCGATCGGGAAGTTCCTGCGCCGCAGCCACCACCGCGTCGCCCTGTTCACGCGCCAGCGTGATGCGCAGCAACGCGGGCAGCGGCGCGAGCGCCGGCAGACGGCCCGTGGTGGAAGCCGGCATGGCACCGGCCCCGACTGCCGAACTGCCGGCGGGCGTGGCAAACGGATTCGGTCCGGAGGTTGCGGGCGGCCTGATGAACCAGCGCCGCGACGAGAACAGGGCCCGCGCGTCGGACGAAAAAGGCTGGACGCGAATCCAGCCCTTGAGACCCCACGCGCCGAGCACTCGACCGACCTCGACGGCATCGCCCGGAAGGGCCGGCTCCTCGTCCCGGCCCGGCACGCCAGTCGCCATTGCGGCTTGCGGTGCGGCGTGCGGGTGCGGGTGCGGCTCAGGCGGCAGCAGGCACGGCCGCAGCGACCTGCGACTTGGTTGCGGTGACGACCAGGCGCTTGACGGTCGGAGAGACCTGCGCGCCGACGCCTTGCCAGTAGGTGATGCGATCGAGTGCGATGCGCAGCGGCTGCTCGCTGCCGGCGGCCATCGGGTTGTAGAAGCCCAGGCGCTCGAGATAGCGGCCGTCACGGCGCTCGCGCGAGTCGGCGGCGACGATGTTGTAGAACGGGCGCTTCTTGGCGCCGCCACGAGACAGTCGAATGACGACCATGATGATCAACTTTCCCCGAAATCGTCGAGACCGCCAGGCCAGGCAGATTCTGTTGGCCAGACCGATCGAATCGCGAACGGCGCCGGCAGACTGCCCGCACCACCGCCCCCATCGGTGCGCACTCCCGCGCACCTCACCGCTCAGCGCACCACCCACCGCGGCGCGCACTCCGGCCGCGCCGCGGTCGCGCGAACCATGCACCTGCCGGTGCTTAAAACAGCGCATTATAAACTGCGCGCAGACCAACCCGAGCCTGTGCATGCCCGACCTCCTGATCCGCCCGAGTGACCCCGACGACGTCACCGCCATCACGGCGATCTATGCCGACAACGTTCTCACCGGTACCGGCACCTTCGAGCTCGTTGCCCCGGACGCCGACGAGATGGCACGCCGGCGCGCCGACGTCTGCGCCAAGGGGCTGCCCTGGTTGGTCGCCGAACGCGGCGGCGCGGTGCTCGGCTACGCCTACGCCAACCACTTCCGCCCGCGCCGCGCCTACCGCTTCTGCCTCGAAGACTCGATCTACCTGCGCCAGGACGCCCGTGGCCAGGGCGTGGGCCGCCTGCTGCTGGCCGAGTTGGTCGAACGTTGCACGGCGCTGGGCGCACGGCAGATGCTGGCCGTCATCGGAGATGCAGCCAACGCCGGCTCGGTGCGGCTGCACGCGGCGCTGGGTTTCAAGCCCGCCGGCGTGCTCGAGTCGGCCGGATGGAAGTTCGAGCGCTGGCTCGACGTCGTGCTGATGCAGTTGCGCCTGGGTGACGGCGACACCAGCGCGCCGCGCGACTGACCCGATGACGAACTACAAGTCCAAGACCGCGGCCACCTGGATTGCCGCATGCGGCGGCAGCTTCGGTCTGCACCGCCTCTATCTGCATGGTCGCGCCGACGTCTGGGCCTGGCTGCACCCCTGGCCGACGCTGCTCGGCCTGGTCGGGGTGCTGCGCATGCGCGCCCTCGGCCAGGACGATCACACGGCCTGGCTGCTGATCCCGCTGCTCGGGCTGATGATCAGTCAGGGCATGCTGATGGCGATCCTCATCGGTCTGACGCCCGACGCGAAGTGGGATGCCCGCTTCAATCCGCGCCAGCCGCCCCGCGTCACCGGCTGGGGTGCCGTGCTGGGTGTGGTCACGGCACTGCTGGTCGGCGGCGGCGTGCTGATGGGCGCGCTTGCGTTCGGGGGACAGAAGTACTTCGAGTACCAGGCTGAGCGCGGCGCTGCCACCGGCGCTGCGGCGCGCTGATCAGAACAAGGTCAGGCTCACCCAGTAGGCCACCGCGGCGATGAAGGCCGAGGCCGGAATGGTGAAGATCCAGGCCCACACAATCGTGCCGGCCACGCCCCATCGCACCGCCGAAGGGTTGCGCACCGAGCCGACGCCGACGATCGCACCGGTGATGGTGTGGGTCGTCGACACCGGAATGCCGAGCGCCGTGGCAATGAACAGCGTGATCGCTCCGCCCGTCTCGGCGCAGAACCCGCCCGCCGGCTTCAGCTTGGTGATGCGCTGTCCCATCGTCTTGACGATGCGCCAGCCGCCGAACATCGTGCCCAGGCCGATCGCCAGGTAGCAGGCCCAGATCACCCAGGCCGGCGGCATCCTGTCGGCGGCGCCGACGTAGCCGGCGGCGATCAGCAGCATCCAGATGATGCCGATCGTCTTCTGCGCGTCGTTGCCGCCGTGGCCGAGCGAATACATCCCGGCCGAGACCAGTTGCAGGCGGCGGAACCAGCGGTCGACCCTGCGCGGCGTCGTGCGGCGGCAGATCCAGGCCACCGCCACCATCATCAGCGCGCCGAGCGCGAAGCCCATCAGCGGCGAGACGACGATGAAGACCACCGTCTTGGTGATGCCCGCACCGATCAGTTTGCCGGCGCCGGCCTTGGCGATGACCGCGCCGACGATGCCACCGATCAGCGCATGCGACGAGCTCGACGGCAAGCCATACAGCCAGGTGATCAGGTTCCAGCTGACGGCACCGAGCAGCGCACCGAAGACGACGTGCTGGTCGACCACGCCGGGCTCGACGATACCCTTGCCGATGGTCGCCGCGACCTTGAACTGGAACACCGCGATCGCGATGATGTTGAAAGCGGCGGCGAAAAGGACTGCGCGCTGCGGTTTGAGCACGCCGGTGGAGACGACGGTGGCGATCGAATTCGCGGCGTCGTGGAAGCCGTTCAGGAAGTCGAAACCGATGGCCAGCACGACCAGCAGCGCGACGACCCAGAAGCTGACCTGGATGGCGTCCATCGGCAGCAGCGCGACCCGACGATCAGGAATTCTCGAGGACGATGCCCTCGATGATGTTGGCCACGTCCTCGCAGCGGTCGGAAATCGACTCGAGATGCTCGTACACCGCCTTCAGCTTGATCAGCTCGCGCACCTCGATGTTGTCGCTGAACAGCCGCGACATCGCCGCGCGCATCACGCGGTCGGCGTCGGACTCGAGCCGGTCGATCTCGTCGCAGGTCTTGAGCGCAGCATCGGCCACGCTGGCCTGGCTCAGGCGCGGCAGCAGCGTCACCGCATGCTGCACCCGCTCGCAGCAACGGGTCGAGATCTCGCCCAGCCTCAGCACATCCTCGCTGACGTTCTGCAGGTGATACAGCGACATCACCTCGGACGAGTCCTGCAGCAGGTCCAGGATGTCGTCCATTGCGTTGATCAGACCGTGGATCTGCTCGCGATCGATCGGCGTGATGAAGGTCCTGTGCAACAGCCGATTGACCTCGGCAGTGACGCGGTCGGCCTGCTTCTCGGCGGCGTCGACCTCGGCGGCGTACTTCTCGCGCAGCGTCGGGTCGCCGTAGTTCTGCACCATCGACATGAAAGCCCGCGCACCATCGACGATGTGCTTGCCGTGGTCGTCGAACATCTCGAAGAAGTTGCCTTCGCGCGGCAGCAGCTTGCCGAACAGCATGGGGTGGGTCTCCAGGGAGGTCGCGGCCGGGGCCGGTCGTCGTGTCGTCGAACCATCGCCGGTCCGGACAGGCTGTGATTGTAGGCGGCGACCCCGCGCGCACCGGGCGCGCGCACTGCGCTGCGTCAATGGCGGAAGATGAAGTAGACCGCGCCGAGCAGGCACAGCCCGGCCCAGAGGTAATCGAGCTTGAGTGGCTGCTGCATGTAGACCATCGAGAACGGCACGAACACGGCCAGCGTCACCACCTCCTGCGTGATCTTCAACTGCGCCAGCGTGAAGCCGCCGCCGTAGCCGATGCGGTTGGCCGGCACCTGCAGCAGATATTCGAACAGCGCGATGCCCCAACTCGCCAGCGCGGCGATGAGCCACGGCTTGCCGCCCAGGTGCTTGAGGTGGCCATACCAGGCCATGGTCATGAACAGGTTCGACGCGATCAGCAGGCCGACGGTCTGCAGCGCCACGGGCAACGGGTTCATGCGCGGTCAAAGCCTCTCGATGCGTTGGTCGCCGGTGGCGGCGAGGTGGCCGGACAATGCGCCCAGCCCGCTCACGTACAGATCGGGTGCCAGTTCGAGCAGCGGCCGCAGCACGAAGGCACGCCGGTGCAAGCGCGGATGCGGCAGCGTCAGCGTCGCCGTCTCGACCACCGACTCGCCGTGCAGCAGCAGGTCCAGGTCGAGCGTGCGCGGCGCATGCCGATATGGGCGCCGGCGGCCGAACGAGGACTCGATCGCCTGCAGCGCTGCCAGCAGCTCGGTCGGCCCCAGTTCGGTGTCGAGCGCCGCCACCGCGTTGACGAAATCCGGCCCGTCAGCGTCGACCGGCGCCGTGCGGTACAGCCGCGACACGCCGGCCAGCGTCGCGCCCGGCAACTGAGCCAGGGCGTCGAACGCGGCGCGCACCGTGCGCTGCGCATCGCCCAGATTCGCGCCGACGCCGACATAGGCTCGGCAGCGCTGTCCGCTCACGCGTGATCGGCGGGCTCGGCTGCAGGACCGCCGCCGTTCGAAGCTGCACCGGCTCCACCGTCACCGAGGTCACCGCTGCCGGCGGGCTTGCGCCGCCGTCGCCGCCGCTTGCGCGCCGGTGCCGCAGCGGCGTCGGCCGGCGCCGTGTCAGCGCCTG
>JBBIPS010000229.1:0-5553 GCA_037442725.1 Burkholderiales bacterium
CGGTAGCAACCGCGCCACCGCTCTGTCTTTGAATGTCTGTCCGTATCGAGCCAAGTTCGTCCTTCATCGCCGCCCCCGGGGTTGATCTATGGAGGCGACAACTATTCTGACGCGGGGGGCGCCGTGTGCTGCCCTTGCACGGTGGCGCCTTCGATCACCGCGCCCGATCCTTCAGCGCTGCTGAAAACCGCATCGACGAAGAAACGCGGGCACCATCGGCAGCGATCTCGTCGCGCAGGACGTGGCACGCCCCATGGCCACTAATGCTTTCCCGTGAGCTTCAGGATGCGGCCCGTCCCGGTCTCGGCCACGTACAGATCCCCTGCCGCGTCGAAAGCCGGATCACGTGGTTCCTTGAGCCCCTGAAGCAGCGTCATCACAGTGCCATCCGGCTTGATCCTTGAGACTTTGCCGACCTGAGGCTGCGCCGCATACAAGTCCCCGGACGGTCCGAACGCCAAGCCCACTGGCCGCTCGACCTCAGCGAACCGCCGTATCGGATTTTCCGGCGTCACCTTGTCGATCCGGTTTCCGGTGTTCTCGTTAATGAAGATCTCCCCTTGCTTGCCGAAGGCGAGCCCGTGCGGCCATGAGAGATCCGACGCGACCACGCGGACCATTTGCCGCCCTTTGAACGCGACGACCCGGCCTCGATACAACTCGCATATGAGGAGTTCTCCCTGCGGGTTGAAGTCGAGGTCCACCGGGAATTGGACCTTATCGATGTAGGTTGTGACTTCACCCGATGGGGATATCGTTGCGATGCGATTCGCACCGCTATCGGCCAGGTACAAATTTCCCTGCGCGTCGATGGCGAGGTCATGAGGATTCGAGAAGCCCTTCGCGATCCGCGTGACGCGTCCATCGCGGCCAAGCCTGGCGACGGTACCGAGGGGCGGTTCCGCGAGCGACGAAACTCCGAATGGTCTCGGGCTGATGACGAAAGCCTTGCCCGCAAGCCCAGCATTTCGACCTGCCGACACCATCGATGACGGCGAAGATGTCGACCGTCGAACCACCAACGACAACGGCCCCGCATCTTGCGATGCAGGGCCGCTGGAGCAGTATTACCTGGGGTGGCTGATGGGACTCGAACCCACGACGACCAGAATCACAATCTGGGACTCTACCAACTGAGCTACAGCCACCGCCGCGCGGTCCGAGTATAGCCGTTCAGGTCTGGCGAACCTTGCCGATTGCACTCGACGCCACGCTATTTGCTCGCCGCGACGCCGGCGAACTGCTCGACCTTGAAACGGCTGCGCAGCGCCTGGTAATAGGCCTGCGCCTCGGCCTGGGCCCAGACCTGGGAATATTGCGCGTGCAGCAGCGGTACCTCGTCGACCGCCAGCTCGCGCGGCAGTACCTTGTCGATGCGTGCGACGAGATAGCCCTGGTCGTCGAGATCAACGCCGACGGTCGTCGGCAACTTGACCGCGTCGGCGCGCAAGATGGCATCGATCGCGCTGCGCGGCAGGCCTTCGGTCTTGATTCGAGAAACGGTGGCCTGCCGTGCCAGCTCGGCCTGCGAGCCTGCGCGCAACTGGGCCAGCAGCGCCGCCCCGTCCCGGCGCGCCTGCGCGGCAGACTGGGCACGGACGACGCTGTCGCGCACTCGATCGCGCACCTCGGCCAGCGGCGGCACGCGCGCGGCCTGGTATTGCACGACGCGTGCGGCGGCGAGCTGGTTCGGACCCACATCGACCGCATCGGTGTTGCGCTTGTTGCGAATGGCCTCGCCACTGAACACCGCCTCGAGCAGCTTGGCTGAACCCAGCGCCCCCACGGTACCTGGTGCCGGGACGCGCTGCACCGTGGCGCTGCGCTTGTCGAGCTTGAGCTTGTCGATGGCCGGTTGCAGGCTGTCCGACTGCTCGTAGACGAGATTCGTGAACTGCTCCGCCGCCTCGGCCCAGCGCTTGGTCGCCAGTTGCTTGCGCGCTTCGTCCTCGATCGCCGCGCGTACCTCTTCGAAGGGCTTCTTGGCGCCGCCGCGGATGGCCTCGAGCCTGATGATGTGGTAGCCAAAGTCGCTCTCGACGACGTTGCCTATCTCGCCCGGCTGCATCGCGAACACGGCGTCCTCGAACGGCTTGACCATTGCGCCGCGGCCGAAGAAATCCAGATCACCGCCCTGCGCCGCCGAGCCTGGATCCTCGGAATTCCTGGTCGCCAGTTCAGCGAATCCTGCCGGGTTCTTGCGCGCATCGGCCAGCAAGGCCTCGGCACGCGCCTTGGCCTTCTGGCGCACATCAGGCGCCGCGTCCTTGGCAGCCTTGACCAGGATGTGCCGCGCGCGCCGTTCCTCGGCACTGGTGTAGCGGCTGGCGTTCTCCGCATAGAACTTCCGCAGGTCGTCCTCCGGCACCGTGATGCCCTTCTTCAGCATCTCGAGATCGAGCACGACAAAGTCGATCGTCGCCTGCTCGGGCACGCGAAACTCTGCGGCGTGCGCCTTGTAGTACTGGTCCAGGTCGGCCTCGGTCGGATCGACCTTGGCTGCATAGTCCTTGCCGTCGAATCGGGCGTAGCGGATCTCGCGCCGCTGCAGCAGCGCATCGAGCGCCGTGGCGACCACTGCGGCCGGAGCCACCGCCGAATCAGTGACACCGCGCGTGACCTGCTGCACCGCCAGGTCCTGGCGCAGGCGCGCCACGAAGATCTCGGAACTCATGCCCTGGGCCGCCAGCAACTCCTTGTTGACGCTGCCGTCGGCGTTGCGCAGCGTGGCGAACTGCGGGTCGCTGACGAACAGACGCTGCAGACGCTCGTCGGGAACAGTCAGGTGCGCGGCCCGGGTCGCTGCCAGCAGCACACGCTCGCGTACCAGCGCCTCGAGCGTATCGGCACGTGCCGCCGCAGTGTCGAACAGCTTCGCGTCGACACCGGGGGATTCACGACGGATGCGTTCGACCTGCTGCTGGTGCGCCTGGTCCCACTCGGCCTGCGTGACAGCCTGGCCGTCGACCTTGGCCACATCCAATCTGCCGGAATCGTTGAACTTGGAATAGCCCTGGATGCCGAAGACGACGAACGACGGCAGGATCAGCACCAGCAGCAGCAGCTGCAGCAGCTTGGTGTGCCGGCGAAGGAATTCGAACATGGACAGCCTCGGGGTGATGGCCGCGCAACGCACGGCCGGGCAAGACGAAGAAGGCGAACCAGGGTTCGCCTTCTCCTCTGTTCCGATCGGGTCACGCCGCAAGCGGCGTCGACTGCAGGATTCTAGCGGGGTGGTGGGTGCTGACGGTCTCGAACCGCCGACCTACGCCTTGTAAGGGCGCCGCTCTACCAACTGAGCTAAGCACCCACGCCGGAAATCGACGCGTCGCCCCGGGGCAGCGATCAGTTCAGCGCGTCCTTCAGCCCCTTGCCGGCGCGGAACTTGGGCACCTTGGCCGCCTTGATCTTGATCGCCGCACCGGTGCGCGGATTGCGCCCGCTGCGCGCCGCGCGCTTGCTGACCGCGAAGGTCCCGAAGCCGACGATCGAGACGTTGCCGTTCTTCCGCAGCGTGGTCTTGACGCCACCGATCAGCGCCTCGAGCGCCCGGGTGGCGGCGGCCTTGGAAATGTCGGCCTGCTTGGCAATGTGCTCGATGAGCTCGGACTTGTTCACGAAGATGCCCCCTCACAAGGATGTCGCGATGGTTTCGGATTGGCACAGACGCCGCAGGCCGGATGACGGCGCCGCGCGCTGGGATGTGGCCTGATTACAGCGGCGCACTCCAGCAGTGTCAAGCGGGGAAGACGGCGGAACGACGAAATTCTTTGTGGATTCATCCCGGCGTTCGCGCCCCGGCGCGCAGGACCAGACCGACACCCGCCACACCCAGCGCCATGCCGCACCACGCGCCCGCGCTCATCGCGTCGCCGACCAGCCACCACGCCAGCACCGCGCCGTGTACGTGGCCGCGAGATGGAGCAGTCTGGCCACGCGCGCGGCCGCGCCGTGCTCGATCAGCAGCCTCAGCAGCGGACTGCCGCCGAGCGTCAGCCTGAGCACCGACCGGACCAGCGCGTCGACCAACTCGGCATGCCATTGCGGCGTGCTCGGCTCGGGCACCGCCGCCGGCAGTGCGATCACGCAGGCGGCGCCGATCGGCACGGAGTTGGCGCATCGAACGTCCGCAGGTGTTGCATGTCGCTTCTGATGCGGCGTGCCGACCGTGTTCGACAGCAGCGCCGGCACCGACAGACCGAAGTTGGACGTCGTCACCTCACCACCGCTGAGCTTGCGCCACGCCACCGCCAGCAGCCCAGCCAAGCCGAGCAGCAGCCCCAGCCACTGCGGCGGCGAGTGCGCCATCTCAGTGCGCGCGACGTCGAACCCCGTGTTCCAGATCAGCCCGAACACCCAGGGTGTGGCCGCCAGCAGCAGTTCGCGCTGCCGTGCCTGCCGAGCGGCCTCAGCCATGGCCGGGAGGCCCCGGCAAGCCGGTTGCCCCGCAGTGGCGGCACGCCGCGGACGCGTCGTGGATCAGCCTGCCCACGACGCAGCCGTGGCCAGGGCTGATGCCGAAGCCGGGGTCGCGGGCCCGAGGTGACTCACAATTCAGCGTGCCTTGGCCCGGATCTCGGGCAGCGCCTTGCGCAGGTAGTACACCATCGACCAGATCGTCAACACCGCGGCGATCAGGATCAGCACGGTCCCCCACCAATGGGTGTCGATGCGCCCGAACAGCGCGCCGTCGTAGAGCAGGAACGGGATCGCGACCATCTGCGCCGTCGTCTTGAGCTTGCCCATCAGGTGCACCGCCACGCTGCCCGAGGCACCGATCTGCGCCATCCATTCGCGCAGCGACGAGATGGCGATCTCGCGGCCGATGATGACCAGCGCCACCAACACGTCGACGCGGTCGAGCTTGACCAGGATCAGCAGTGACGCGCTGACCAGGAACTTGTCGGCCACCGGGTCGAGAAATGCGCCGAAGGCCGATGTCTGGTTCAACCTGCGCGCGAGCCAGCCGTCGAGCCAGTCGGTGAGCGCGAAGACGACGAACAGCACGGTGGCGATCACGTTGCGCGCGGGCGCATCGAGCGGCAGGTAGAACACGCCGACGATGAGCGGGATCGCGACGATGCGCGCCCACGTCAGCAAGGTCGGCAGCGTGTAGAACATGCGCCGATTGTGCCGGACCCGGCCGCGCTCAAAGGTCGAGCGTGCGTGGCTTGAAGCGCCGGTCGTCGCCGAACAGGAACACCTCGCTGAATCGCCACGGCTTGGGCAGGTGCCTGACCTCGCCGAAAGGCGCGGCGCGGTGCACCGCGTCGATCGCCAGTTGCACCGTGTCCAGCGCCTGGCGCGGCTGCCGCACGACGTTGATGCGGCGCACGCTGCCGTCGGCGTTGAGCTCGATCTCGAGCACCGGAATCGCCAGCAAGGGCTCGACGACGTGGCCGACGTGGCTGCCGCCGGGATTGGCGGCGACGATGCGCTGCGCTGCGAACAGACGGTACTCGTCCCAGTCGCGCGCACGGCGACTTGGCGCTGCGGCGGCAGCCGGCGCCGGCGGCCTCGGCAGCGCAGCCGCGGGTTTGCCGGAAGTTGGTG
>JBBIPS010000230.1:0-5544 GCA_037442725.1 Burkholderiales bacterium
GGCGCAGAGCGTCGCGACCGAGGCCGCGTCGGCGCCCGCGGTGCAGGCAGCGCCATCGACCGCGCCGGCGAACGCGCCGCCGGCGCGACAGGGCTGGCTCGACCGCTTGCGCAGCGGCCTGCGCAAGACCGGCGCCAGCATCACGCAGGTCTTCACCGGTGCCCGCGTCGACGAAGCGCTTTACGAGGAGCTCGAAGCCGCGCTGCTGATGGCCGACGCCGGCGTCGGCGCGAGCGAGTTCCTGATGCAGGATCTCAAGCGCCGTGTCAGGCAGGCCAAGGCCACCGAGCCGGCGCAGGTCAAGGCCTTGCTGGCCGATGCCCTGGCCGAGTTGCTCGAGCCGCTCGAGCGCGGGCTGGTGGTTGGCGAGCATCGGCCGACGGTCATGATGGTGGTGGGTGTCAACGGCGCCGGCAAGACCACCAGCATCGGCAAGCTCACGCGCCACCTTGCCGATGCGGGCTGCAGCGTGCTGCTGGCGGCGGCCGACACCTTCCGGGCCGCGGCACGCGAGCAGTTGGCGGTCTGGGCCGGGCGCGCCGATGCGGCCCGGCCCGCACTCGCGAACCGAGCCGCGCCGATCGAGATCGTCAGCCAGCAGGGCGCCGACGCGGCGGCGGTGGCGTTCGACGCCGTCAGTGCCGGCAAGGCGCGTGGCCACGACGTGGTGATCGCCGATACCGCGGGGCGCCTGCCGACGCAGACGCACCTGATGGAAGAACTGCGCAAGATCCGCCGTGTCATCGCCAAGGCCGAGGCGGACGCGCCGCACGAGGTGCTGCTGGTCATCGACGGCAACACCGGGCAGAACGCGCTGGCGCAGGTCAAGGCATTCGACGACGCGCTGGGGCTCACCGGCCTGATCATCACCAAGCTCGACGGCACCGCCAGGGGCGGCGTGCTGGCCGCGGTCGCGCTGTGGGCGCGCGAGCGTGCGCGGCAGCAACCGCAAGCGCGGCCGGCGGCGGTCTACTTCATCGGGGTGGGCGAGCAGCTCGAGGACTTGCAGACCTTCAAGGCGCGCGAATTCGCGCACGCACTGCTCGACTGATCTCGCCGCCCGGCCCCTCAGCGTCGCGCCGCAGCCGTCGGGACAGGCTCCAGGTCTTCGAACATCGCCGAGGGCACCGGCTCCAGCGCATCGCCCGATTCGGCATCACCCGCGGCCAGGAACTCCTCGATCTCGGCCACCGGGATCAATGGCATCGGACGCGACGCGGGCGGCTTGGACGGTGCCGCGCGGGCGGCCGAAGGCGCCGCCAGCAGCGGCAGCAACTGGGCGCGTGCCATGGCGGCATCGGGCAGCGCATCCTCATGCCACGACAGCACCTTGATCCCGGCCGAGCGCAGCACGCGGGTCATTCGTTCGTGGCGCCGCCGGCCGCCGTCGCTCAGGCCGCCCGGACGCACGTCGATCACCGCCAGCACCCGTGAGCCGCTGTCGCACAGCAGCAGATCGGCGCTCAGCCCGCCGACGTGCTGCATCCAGTCGGTCGAGCGCGGGTCGACCCGCAGGAAGCGGGCCAGGGGGACCTGCGCCAGCACCAGGAATCCCGGCAGCGCCCGGCACAGCACGTCGTGGGCGCGGCGTTCGGCCACGGTGAGGATGCGTGCGGCCTGCGGCGCCCAGTGTTGCTGGCTGTTCCGTGCTTCGCGACGCGCCGCTTGCGCCGACTGGCGGCGCCGGCGCGCGGCCAGCAGCGACAGCATCAGCGCCAGCGCGCTCGCGAGCGCCAGGGCTGCGGAGGGATCGACGGCGATCATGGTCAGGAATTCGGCGCGCGGGTGTCCAACTGTAGCCAGCCGCGTCGCCGATCCCGTCAGATCGGCGTGACAAATGTAGCCAGGTGCTACGGATGCATCAGCGCGGCATGCCCTTCAGGCCGCCGAGGCCGCCCATGCGCTGCATCATCTTCATCAAGCCCCCGCCCTTCATCTTCTTCATCATGCCCTGCATCTGCTCGAACTGATTGAGCATGCGGTTGACCTCCTGCACCTGCACGCCGGCACCGGCGGCGATGCGGCGCTTGCGCGAGGCCTTGATGAGATCGGGCTTGCGGCGCTCGAGCGGCGTCATCGAGTGGATGATGCCCTCCATGCGGCGCACCTCGCGCTCGGCGCGGCCCATGTCCACTGCGCCAGCCCTGGCGGTGAGCTGGCTCGGCAGCTTGTCCATCAGCCCGGACAGGCCGCCCATCTTCTTCATCTGCGAGATCTGCATCAGGAAGTCGTTCAGGTCGAAGCCATCGCCCGACTTGACGCGCTCGGCCAGCTTCTGCGCAGCTTCGAGGTCGACCCCCTTTTGCACCTCCTCGACCAGCGCGACGATGTCGCCCATGCCGAGCACGCGTCCGGCGTGGCGCTCGGCGTCGAACACCTCGAGGCCGTCGATCTTCTCCGAGATGCCGGCGAACTTGATCGGCGCGCCGGTGACCTGGCGCACCGACAGCGCCGCACCGCCGCGCGAATCACCGTCGAGCTTGGTCAGCACGATGCCGGTCAGCGGCAGTGCCTGACTGAATGCCTTGGCGGTGTTGACCGCGTCCTGGCCCTGCATCGCGTCGACGACGAACAACGTCTCGATCGGCGCGAGCGCGGCGTGCAGGTCGCGGATCTCGGCCATCATCGCCTCGTCGATCGCCAGCCGGCCGGCGGTATCGACCAGCAGCACGTCGAAGTAGTGGCGTCGCGCATGGTCGAGCGCGGCCAGCGCGATGTCGTGCGGCTGCTGGTCGGGCTGCGACGCGAACCACTCGGCGCCGGCCTGCCGCGTCACGGTCTTCAACTGTTCGATCGCCGCCGGCCGGTAGACGTCGGTGGAAACGGTGAGCACCTTCTTCCTGCGTCGCTCGATCAGGTGCCTGGCCAGCTTGGCGGTGGTCGTGGTCTTGCCCGCCCCCTGCAGGCCCGCCAGCAGGATCACCGCGGGTGGCTGCGTCGCCAGGTTGAGTTCGGTCGCCGGGGGGGCGGCCGTGCCGGCGACGTCCGCGGCGCCCATCGTCCGCGCAAGTTCGCGGTGCACCACGCCGACGAGTGCCTGGCCGGGGTTGAGCGAGCCGACGACCGCGGTGCCGAGCGCCTGCTCCTTGACGTGGGCGATGAAGTCGCGCACCACCGGCAGCGCGACGTCGGCCTCGAGCAGCGCCATGCGCACCTCGCGCAACATGTCCTGCACGTTGCTCTCGGTGATGCGGGCCTGCCCGCGCATCGTCTTGACGAGGCGCGACAGGCGGTCGGTGAGGGTGGAGGCCATCGTCGCGTCGGGCGGCGCGACGCCCGTCGAGCGGCCGCGCCACGAAAGTACACTGTCGCCATGATTCTATCGTCCGCCCCCCTGACCACCCTGGGCGCGGCGCCGCTGGCGCTGGCCGCACTGGCCGTGCTGGCCTACATGGTGGCGGCCTGGCCCGGTGATGCGCAGTCGCGGCTGCCGGGGCCGGCGCTGGTGGTCGGCTGGGCGCTCCAGGCGGTGTTGCTGGTGCTCGACATCGCCGGCTGGGGGCGCGGCGAAGCGGGCGCGCGCCTGGGCTTCGGGCCGGTGCTGTCGCTGACGATCTGGCTGGTGCTCGCGGTGCACACGTTCGAGAGCCGATTCGTGCCGTCGCCGGCGGTGCGGCGCGTGCTGGCGCTGTGCGGCGCGGTCGTCGTGCTGCTGGCCTGGGCCTTCCCGGGCGAAGTGCGGCCGCTGAGCTCGCCGTGGGCGCCACTGCACTGGGTGCTGGGCGTGGCCGCGTACGGACTGTTCGGCGCGGCGGTGCTGCACGCGGCGATGCTCGACTCGACCGATCGGCAGATGCGCCGGCAGAGCGCGTCGGCATCGGGCCTGCTGGGTTTGGCCAGGCCGCAGGGCGCGCAGGCGCCGCGCGGGCCGCTGGGCATGCCGCTGCTGCGCCTGGAGCGGCTCACCTTCCGCTTCGTCGAGCTCGGCTTCGTCGTGCTGACGGCAGCCATCGCGCTCGGTTGGGCAACGACGACGCAGTGGCGCTGGGATCACAAGACGGTGTTCTCGCTGCTCGGTTGGGTGGTGTTCGCCGCACTGCTCGGCGGCCGGCAGTGGCGCGGCTGGCGCGGCCGGCACGCCACGCGCTGGTTGTACGTCGGCACGGCGTTGCTGTTGCTGGCCTATGCCGGGTCGCGCTTCGTCTTCGAGGCTGTGCTCGGTCGGCCGGTTGTGTGAGCGTGGCCTCCAAGCTCGCGCCGTTCGCCGCCCGCCGGGGCCGGGAATGACGCGATGAAGTTCCTGGTGGTGCTGCTGGTGGTGGTGCTCGGTCTGTGGTTGATGCTGCGCGGCCGGCGCACGCCGCCGAGGCGATCCGCCGGTGCAGCGCGCACGCCGGCGCCGCAGGCGATGGTCGAGTGCGCCCATTGCGGGTTGCATCTGCCCGCCGCCGATGCCGTGCTGGAGGGCTCGCGGGTCTACTGCAGCGAGGCGCACCGACAGCTTGGGGCCAGGCGCGCCGACGCGGGATGAGCGAGCCCCGGCCGCGCGAGCGGCGCCAGGCCGAGCGGCGTGTGGCCGATCGGCGCCGGACGCCCCGCGCCGCGCCCGACCAAAGCTGGTTCGGTGCCCTCGGCCAGATCGGCCCTGCGGACCGAGGCAGCGACGCTGCCGGCAGCGGCGGTCGTGGATGGGGGCCGCAGGCCTCCGAGCTGCCCGATACCGAGTTCGGCGAGGCCGCGTCGGACAGCCGCTTCCTGTGGCGCGAGGCCAGGCGCATCGTCTCGGCCGAGGGCAGCGCATGGCGCCGCATCCTGCGCACCTACGTGGCCGCGCGTGCCGCGCTCGGCGTCGCCCTGGTGTTGGCGCCGTGGGCCGTGTCGATGCTGGGTGCGCCGCTGCCGCTGCCGCTGTTGCTGGTGTGCCTGGCCTATGCCAGCCAGGCGCTGTCGCTGTGGCTGCTGGCCGGCGCCGATGTGCCCCTCGACCCACCGCACGAGCGCCTGCGCCGCCGCCAATGGGCCGCGACGGTCGGCGTCGACCTGCTCGCGTTCTCGCTGCTGCATCTGCTCGCCCCGGCGGCGCAGCTGAACTATGCCGCGCTGCTGGCGCTGCCGGTGCTGATGGCCGGCGTGCTGACCAAGCGCCTGCCGGCACTGGCCACCGCGGCCGGCGTTGCGCTGGTGCTGCTGGCCGGCGTGCTGCTGCGCGCGGGCGCCGAAGCGGGTGACACGCTGTTGCTGCCGCTGCTGCAGGCCGGGCTGGCCGGCATGGGGGCATTTGTCATCGCGCTGTTGTCGGGCGAGCTGGCGCAGCGCCTGGCACGCGAGGAGCGCGCCGCGCGCGGCAGCCTCGAGCTGGCGCGCCAGCAGGCCCAGCTCAACCGCGTGGTGCTCGAGGAGATGGTCGACGGTGTGCTGGTGATCGACCGCCGCTGCCGCGTGCGCGCGGCCAACCCGGCGGCGCGCGCGCTGCTCGGTCCGGCCAGCCAGCGCCTGGCCGCATCCGGCACCTGGGCTCGATCCTTGAGCGCGATGGCGTCCTTGGAGCAGACCGAGCGGCATACGCCGCAACCGTAGCAATGCTTCTGGTCGATGAGAGCGGTC
>JBBIPS010000231.1:0-5543 GCA_037442725.1 Burkholderiales bacterium
CGGGCGCGCTCGGCGTGCAGGACATGGTCGTCATCGCCGTCAAGGCACCGGCGCTGGCGGCGGTGGCAGCGCGCATCGCGCCGCTGCTCGGCCCTGCGACGATCGTGTTGCCGGCCATGAACGGCGTGCCGTGGTGGTTCGGCGCCGCGGCGCCGGCGCTGGGTGCGGCGCCGCTCGAGAGCGTGGACCCGGGCGGCCGCATCGCGGCGGCGATCCCGTTGGCCAGCGTGCTGGGCTGCGTCGTGCATGCCAGCACCTGCGTCGCCGAGCCCGGCCTGGTCGAACACAGGATGGGGCAGGGGTTGATCATCGGCGAGCCCGGCCATGACCGCGCTGCCGCGGCCCCGGGCCCTGCGCTCGATGCGTCGGCGCGCGAGCGGCGTGTCGCGCAGCTCCTGCAGCGCGCCGGATTCGACGTCACCGTCTCGACCGACATCCGGCGCGACATCTGGTACAAGCTGTGGGGCAACATGACGATCAACCCGGTGAGCGCGATCACCGGCGCCAGCGCCGACCGCATCCTCGACGATCCGCTCGTGCGTGCCTTCTGTTCCGCCGTGATGGGCGAGGCGGCTGCGGTGGGTGCTCGCATCGGCTGCGCGATCGCCCAGGGCGCCGAGGACCGGCACGCGATCACGCGCAGGCTGGGCTGCTTCAAGCCGTCGATGCTGCAGGATGTCCAGGCCGGCCGCACGATCGAGCTCGACGCCATCGTCACGGTGGTGCGCGAGATGGCGCAGCGGCTCGGCATCGCCACGCCCAACGTCGACGCGCTGCTCGGGCTGGCGCGGCTGTTCGGCCGGGTGCACGGGTTGTATCCCGACGCTGGCGCAGCGGCGCCGACCTGAGCGGCGGCAGCACCGGGCACAAAAGCGAAGGCCCGACCCTGCGGGCCGGGCCTTGCGCCCGATCGACGTGGTGCCGGTAGACGGAATCGAACCGCCGACCTTCTCATTACGAATGAGCTGCTCTACCGACTGAGCTACACCGGCACGGTGGGGGTTGAATTATAAGGGGTCCCCCATCGGATCCGGGCCGGTCGGGATGCAGCGGCGCGCGCTCAGGCTTCGAGCGCCTTGGTCACGATCTCGCGCACGTCGTTGCTCAGCTCCGGGCGGGCGGCGATGCGCGCGATGGCCTCGCGCGCCGCACCGCGCCACGGCTCGGCGAGCATGCTCCAGCGATCGAGCATGCGTGCCATGCGGGCGGCGATCTGCGGGTTGATCACGTCGAGTTCGAGCACGCGCTCGGCCCAGAAGACGTAGCCGGCGGCATCGGTGCGGTGAAAGGCGGCCGGGTTGTCGCGGAAGAAGGTGCCGAGCAGGCTGCGCGCCCGGTTCGGATTGGCGAGCGTGAAGTCGGGGTGCTGCAGCAGCGCCTTGACGCGGGCGAAGACGCGCCCGGTGCGGTCGTCCAGCGCGACGCTGGCGCCGGCCTGCAGTGCGAACCACTTGTCGATCACCAGCGCATCGTCGGCGTACAGGGCGTGGAAACGCTCGAGCGCCGGTTCGGCCAGCTCGGCATGTGCGTCGACGAGCGCCACCAGCGCACCATGGCGGTCGGTCATGTGGCCGGCATCCTTGAAGCGCTGGTAGGCGCGGCCCGGCCACACCGCATCGCCGGTCTGCACGGCATGCAGCACGAGCATCTGCAGCGCCAGGTTGGCCAGCGCGCGCCGGCCCGACTGCGCCGCATCGGCGCGGTAGCCGGCGCGCAACTGGTTGGCCTCCCAGGCCCGGACCCAGTCGTCGTGCAGGCGCCCGGCGAGCTGCAGCCGGAGCTGCTCGCGCACGCGGTGGATGCGCTGCGGGTCGACGACGGTGCACTGCTCGGCGATGTAGCCCTCGCTCGGCAGCGTCAGCACCAGCTCCTTGAACGCGGCGTCGAGCGTCGGGTCGCGCAGCGTGGCGCGCATCGCATCGATGAAGGCGGTGTCGAGCGGCGGCGCGTCGGCGCTCCCCGGCAGCGCCGCGAGCAGCCGCTCGAGCGCCAGCCGCTGGCCGGCCTCCCAGCGGTTGAACGCGTCGCTGTCGTGGCCGAGCAGCACCAGCAGGTCGGCGTCGGCCAAGCCGTCGTCGAGGTGCACCGGCGCCGACAGCCCGCGCAGCAGCGACGGCACCGGCTCGGCGTCGACGTCGACGAAGCGCCAGCGCTGCGTCGGCTCGGCCAGCACGAGCACGCGTTCGGTGCCGACGGGCCGGTCCTCGCCGTCGAGCCGCAGCGGCAGCGCCGCGCCGTCGCGGCCGAGCAGCCCCATCGCCACCGGGATGACGAAGGGCTGCTTGTCCGGCTGGCCGGCTGTGGGCCGGCAGCTCTGACTGAGCGTGAGCGTGTAGCTGCGCTCGGCCGCGCTGTACTCGCCGCGCGCGTGCAACATTGGTGTGCCGGCCTGGCTGTACCAGCGCTTGAACTGCGACAGGTGGCCTGCCAGCGCGCTGTCCGGATTGGCGTCGGCGATGGCCTGCGCATAGTCGTCGCAGGTCACGGCGTGGCCGTCGTGGCGGCGGAAGAACAGGTCCATACCGCGGCGCAGTCCGGCGCGGCCGACCAGCGTGGCCATCATGCGCACCACCTCGGCGCCCTTCTCGTAGACGGTCGAGGTGTAGAAGTTGTTGATCTCGACGTAGCTGTCCGGGCGCACCGGATGCGCCATCGGGCCGGCGTCCTCGGGGTACTGCGTCGCGCGCAGCGAGCGCACATCGTCGATGCGCTTGACCGCCCGTGCCGACGGCGAGCCCGCCATGTCCATCGAGAATTCCTGGTCGCGATAGACCGTCAGGCCCTCCTTGAGCGAGAGCTGGAACCAGTCGCGGCAGGTGACACGGTTGCCGGTCCAGTTGTGGAAGTACTCGTGGCCGACGACGCTCTCGATGGCGATGAAATCGGCGTCGGTGGCGGTGGCCGGGCTGGCCAGCACGTACCTGGTGTTGAAGATGTTCAGGCCCTTGTTCTCCATCGCCCCCATGTTGAAGTCGCCGACGGCGACGATCATGAAGCGCTCGAGGTCCAGCGCCAGCCCGAACCGGGCCTCGTCCCAGGCCACCGCGGCGACGAGCGAGTTCATCGCCTGCGCGGTCTTGTCGAGATCGCCGCGACGCACCCAGACCTGCAGCAGGTGGTCGTTGCCGGAGCGATCGCGGATGCGCTGCTCGCGGCACACCAGGTCGGCCGCGACCAGCGCGAACAGGTAGCACGGCTTCGGGAACGGGTCGTGCCACCGGGCGAGGTGGCGGCCGCCTTCGAGCTCGGCCTGCTCGACCAGGTTGCCGTTGCACAACAGCACGGGGTACTTAGACTTGTCGGCGCGCAGCGTGACGCTGAACACCGCCATCACGTCGGGGCGGTCGACGAAGTAGGTGATGCGGCGGAAGCCCTCGGCCTCGCACTGCGTGAACAGGCCGCCGCCGCTGGTGTACAGCCCCGACAGCGCGCTGTTCTTCTCGGGCGCGCAGGTGTTGCGGATCTCGAGTGTGAAGCGCTCGGCCGCCGGCGGGTTGTCGATCACCAGCGCGCCGCGGTCGTGGCGGAACGGCACGCTCTGGCCGTCGGCCAGCACGCGCAGCAGCGTCAGCTCCTCGCCCTGCAGCCGCAGCGGCTGGCCGGCGGGGGCATCGGCATTGCGCACGACCTCGAGCCTGCTGGCCACGAGGGTCTTGGCCGGATCGAGGTCGACGACGAGGTCGACGCTGCGGATCCAGAACGCGGGGGCGGCGTAGTCCTCGCGGTGCACGACGGTGGCGCTGTCATTGCGCATGGTCTGGTCTCCCGGTGGTGTGGCTGGGGGGCGTGAGCGCCGTCGCGTCAGGGGCGCGACGCGCGCCGCATCACAGCCCTTGCTTGAGACTGGCCTCGATGAAGACATCGAGGTCGCCGTCGAGCACCTTCTGCGTGTTCGAGACCTCGACGTTGGTGCGCAGGTCCTTGATGCGGCTCTGGTCGAGCACGTACGAGCGGATCTGGTGGCCCCAGCCGACGTCGGTCTTGCTGTCCTCGAGCTTCTGCTGCTCGGCCTTCTGCAGCCGCATCTCGTGCTCGTAAAGGCGCGAGCGCAGCATGGCCCAGGCCTCGTCGCGGTTGCGGTGCTGCGAGCGGTCGTTTTGGCACTGCACGACGATGTTGGTCGGCAGGTGCGTCAGGCGCACCGCCGAGTCGGTCTTGTTGATGTGCTGGCCGCCGGCGCCCGAGGCGCGGAAGGTGTCGATGCGCACGTCCGCCGGGTTGATCTCGATCTCGATCGAGTCGTCGACCTCGGGGTAGACGAACAGACTGGCGAAGCTGGTGTGGCGCCCGCCCGCCGAGTCGAACGGGCTCTTGCGCACCAGCCTGTGCACGCCGGTCTCGCTGCGCAGCAGGCCGAAGGCGTAGTCACCCTCGACCTTGATCGTCGCGCTCTTGATGCCGGCCACGTCGCCCTCGCTTTCTTCAAGCACCTCGGTCTTGAAGCCCTTGCGCTCGCAGTACTTGAGGTACTGGCGCAGCAGCATCGCGGCCCAGTCGCAGGCCTCGGTACCGCCGGCGCCGGCCTGGATGTCGACGAAGCAGTTGCCCGGGTCGGCCGGGTTGCTGAACATGCGCCGGAACTCGAGCTGCTCGACCTTCTCGCGCAACTTGCCGGCGTCAGCCTCGATCGCCGCCAGGCTGGCGAAGTCGGCGTCGCCCCTGGCCATCTCGTACAGCTCGGTGCCGTCGGCCAGGTCGCCCTGGAGGTGGTCGATGGTGGCGACCACGGTCTCGAGCAGCTTCTTCTCGCGCCCCAGTTCCTGGGCCCGCGTGGGCTCGTTCCAGACGCCGGGATTCTCGAGCGCGGCGTTGACCTCGTTCAGCCGCAGCGCCTTGCGGTCGTAGTCAAAGATACCCCCGGAGTTGTTCGGTGCGGCGGCTCAGATCGGCGAGCAGCGTGCCGATCGCGTTGACTTGTTCGATGTCCATGCGGCGTCTTCTCTTCGTGGGGCGTGGATTCTCGCATGGGCCTGGCGGCAGCCCCGGGGCCGCGCCGCCGACGCCTGCCCCTGGGTTTGCCCGCTCGGGGGCTTCCCGAATGCCGGGGCCGTTTGTCAGAGACCCGTAAGCCGCGCTGGTGACCCTGCAACTCGCCATGACGGGAGTGCTGAGTGCTGTTGCTGGTGTCCTCGATCAAACTGATCTGCGAGATCGCCTTGCTCGCCTTTGCCGGCCAATGGCTGCTCGGTCTGCTGGCCGGCGCGCGTCGCGACACGAACCTGTTCTACCGGCTGCTGCAGGTCCTGACGTCGCCGTTCGTCAAGGCCGCGCGCCTGCTGTCACCGCGGCTGGTGCTCGACCGGCATCTGCCGCTGGTGGCGTTCCTGCTGCTGGGCTTCGCGTGGCTGGTGGCGACGATGACCAAGATCAGCCTGTGCCTGGAAACCGGAGCCAACCTGTGCCGTTGATCCAGACCGACGATCTCGCGTACTGGGGCCAGCGGCTGGCCGCGATGGGCTGGCTGCTCGCCGGGCGGCCGCAGCGTGCGCTGGCGCTGTTCGACGCCATGCTCGTGCGTCGGCCGCGCGACGCCTACGCGCTGG
>JBBIPS010000232.1:0-5482 GCA_037442725.1 Burkholderiales bacterium
CTGCGCGCCCATGTTCTGGAGCTTGTCCTTGAGCTCGACCTCCTTGGCCACCGAGACACCGTCCTTGGTGACGGTGGGGGCGCCGTACGAGCGGTCCAGCACCACGTTGCGGCCCTTGGGGCCGAGCGTGACCTTGACCGCGTTGGCCAGGATGTTCACGCCTTCGACCATACGGTGACGCGCGTCCGCGCCGAAGATGACGTCTTTTGCTGCCATGTTTATCTCTCCGAAATCAGTGTGGGGTGGTCAATGCGACGGGCGCGAGTCACTTCTCGACGACGGCGAACAGGTCTTCCTCGCGCATCACGAGCAACTCGTCGCCATCGACCTTGACGGTCTGGCCGCTGTACTTGCCGAACAGCACGCGGTCACCCTTCTTGATGTTCAGGGCGATGAAGTCGCCCTTTTCGTTGCGCTTGCCAGGGCCCACAGCGAGCACTTCGCCCTGGTCGGGCTTCTCGGCAGCGTTGTCCGGGATGACAATGCCCGAGGCAGTCTTGGTTTCCTGTTCCAGGCGCTTGACGATCACGCGATCGTGCAACGGACGAAGTTTCATCGTATCTCCTTGGGGGTCGGTTCAAATCGAATTGAGCGATTGGGCGCCCATCGAAGAAGTAGGCGCTTGTTCACGTAGTTGCTGACGAACAGTTTCCTGTCCAATCCGCCCGTTAGCACTCAACGCTGTAGAGTGCTAGCAAATGAATTATAGGGGCGATCCGCACGTGTTCAAGGTGCCGCCCGCAGGATCGCGACCGAATCGGCGGGTCAGTGCGATGGACCGCCCGCGTCGCCTTTCTCGTCGGTCGAGGGCCCAGTTTCAATGCGGAAGCGTTCGCTCGCCCAGGCACCCAGGTCGACGCTGCGGCAACGCTCGCTGCAGAACGGACGCCAGCGGTTCTCGGGCGCGAACAGCGCCAGCGCGCCGCAGGTCGGGCAGGCGACGCGGCGCCGGCCATCGCTCGCGCCGCCACTGCCAGGGACGGCCTTCATCGCCGGCAGGTCTCGCGCCACCGGCAATGGGTGCGGCGACTCAGGCGCACAGACTGAGCTCGAAGGCGACGTCCTCGGACGCCGGTTTCAGCCGGCCGTCGTCGTCGGGGCGCATCAGCCGCACCGAGACCATCAGACGGTGGCCGGAAATCTCCGGCACAAGGCCGCTGCCAACATCCAGTCGCAGACGCAGCAACTGATAGCTTCGTCCTGGCGGCAGACTCTGCTGGTACTGTCCACCGGCGGCAGCGACTTTGTGCGGCACGCCGGCTTCGCGCACCAGTTCGAGCAGCACCTGCAACGCCTCGGCCACCGGCGCCAGCGTCGTCAACCAGCCGGTCAGGTCGGCGCGCCGGCGCGCGCCGTCGAGTTGCTGCCAGGCGTAATAAGCCGGCAGGTCGAACTCGCAGGTCCCGCCGGGGATGCTGATGCGGCTGCGTACGCTCATCAGCCAATCGTTGGAGGTGAGCGTCTGGCCGGCCTTGCCGGGCTGCCGGTTGAGTCCGTCGAAAGCGTGTTCGATGCGCGCGATCACCCGGTCGAGCGCTGCCTGGGACACTTTCGGGTTGCTGCTGAGGGCCAGCAACTGGGTCTTGTGGCGATCGAGTTCCTTGAGCAGGTCCGACTTGAGGTCGGCCCGCGACGCCACGTCCATGATTTCGAACAGCGTGACGAGTGCGAAGTGATGGTCCACCGCAGCATCGCGCGGCAGCAGCTGGCCGAGCCGATCGAACAGATGCTCCAGCCGCAGCATGGTCCGGACGCTCTCGTTGAACGGGTACTCGTAGAGAACCAAGGCGCGCTTCCTCGTCGGGCGGCCGCAACGTCGGCAGCGGCCGTGTCCGACGATTGTTTCACAGCGATCGGGGGCGGGTGTCTGCCCGCTGCATCGCTACGCGGGACGCAGCCCGTGCGTCGACGACGCGACCCACAACGACCAGAGCGCCGCGACGTGTTCGGTCAACGCCACGATCGAACAGCCGTCGTTGTGGATCACCGCATCGGCAATCGCGCGTCGCTCGGCGCGTGACGATTGCTGAGCGATGACGCGCAGAACCTGGGCCTCGCTCCATCCCGAGCGTGCTCTCACGCGAGCGACCTGCGTCGCCTCGTCGCAATCGACGACCAGGATGCGCTGGCAGCGCGCCCGCCATGCGCTCGAGGTCGACAGCAGTGGCACGTCGAAGGCGACCACCCGCCCCGGCACGGCAGCGGCCTGCTGCTGGGCCTCGGCAGCGATCAGCGGATGCAGGATCGCCTCCAGCCGTAACCGGGCGGACGCGTCGGCAAAGACAAGTTCGCGCATGCGCGAGCGGTCGAGCGCACCTTCGGCATCGGCGACGTCGGCCCCGAACTCGCGCCGCAACGCCGGCATCGCGTCGCCGCCGGGCGCCGTCAGCGCGTGCGCGATGGCGTCGGTATCGACGAGCGTGGCGCCGAGGTCGACCAGCAGCGCGGCGACCGTGCTCTTGCCGCTGCCGATGCCGCCGGTCAGGCCGATGTGAAGGCGCTGCCGTGGCGCAGTCACGGCAGCCAGAGTCGGCTCAACCCGGCGCCGAAGAACAGCGCTGCGACGCCGCCGCCGGCCAGGTAGGGCCCGAACGGGATCGGCACATTGCGGCCGTGACCGCGCGCCACGATCATGAAGATGCCGACCGCTGCCCCCACGACCGATGACAGCAGGATGACCGCCGGCAGCGCCTGCCAGCCCAGTAGCGACCCCAGCGCGGCGAGCAGTTTGAAGTCGCCTTCGGCCATGCCGTCGACATGGCGCACCAGCTTGTACAGCCGCGCCACCGCCCAGAGCGAGAAGTAGCCGAACAGGCCGCCCAATGCGGCATCGGGCAACGACACCGGGGTCCATTGCTGCCAGGCCGCGACCAGACCGAGCCCGAGCAACGGCAAGGTCAGGTCGTCGGGCAGCAGCGTGGTGTCGAGGTCGATGGTGGCGGCGGCGACCAGCAGTGCCATCGCGACGCAATACACGACAGTTGCAGCCCCGGGGCCGAAGCGCCAGGCAACGGCAAAGAACAGGCCCCCAGTGAGCGCCTCGACGAGCGGATAGCGTGCCGAGATGCGAGCGGCGCACGACGAGCAGCGTCCGCGCAGACGCAGCCAACCCAGCAGCGGAATGTTCTCGTGCCACGCGATCGGGTGGCCGCAGCTCGGGCATTGAGAGCGCGGACGCGACAGGCTCAGCGCCGGCAACGCCTGCAGTTCGCCCGCCAAGGTCCGGCCCAGCCGCGCCAGTTCAACGCCGTGACCCGAGTTGGCGCCAAGCACGCGCTGCATCGCAGCCGCATCCTGCAGGTATTGCGCGGCATCGCCGAGCCATTCACGCTCGAGCAGCACGGGCTTGCGGTGGATCACGACATTGAGGAAGCTGCCGATCATCAGGCCCAGCAGCGCCAGCGCGGCCGGGGACAACAGCCAGTCGATGGGCAGCGCCGCCATGCCGCTCTCAGACCACCGCGCCGAGCTTGAAGATCGGCAGGTACATCGAGACCACGATGCCGCCGATCATGACCCCCAGGATGACGATGATGAAAGGCTCCATCAGGCTGGACAGGCCTTTGACCATGTCGTCGACCTCGTCCTCGTAGAACTCGGCGGCCTTGGACAGCATGTGGTCGAGCGAGCCGGCCTCCTCGCCGATCGAGCTCATCTGCAGCACCATGTTCGGGAACACGCCAGTGGCCTGCATCGCCGTCGTCAAGGCCGACCCGGTGGAGACATCGCGCTGGATCTGCTCGGTGGCCTGCGCGAACACCGCATTGCCCGAGGCGCCGGCGACCGAGTCGAGCGCCTCGACCAGCGGCACGCCGGCGGCGAACATCGTCGACAACGTGCGGGTCCAGCGCGCGATGACGGACTTCTCGATCAGCGCGCCGAACACCGGGATGCGCAACAGCAGTCGGTCCATCGCCATCTGCATCTTCTCGGAGCGCTTCCAGCTCTCGAAGAAAAAGTAGCCGCCGCCGATCAGGACGCCGAAGATGATCCACCAGTAGGCAACGAAGAACTCCGACATCGCGATCACGAACAGCGTCGGCGCAGGCAGGTCGGCGCCGAAGGACTTGAAGACGTCCTTGAACGCCGGGATCACCTTGATCATGATCACCGTCAGCACGATGAAGGCGACCACGATCACCGAGATCGGGTACATCAGCGCCGACTTGATCTTGCTCTTGATGGCGATCGTCTTCTCCTGGTACATCGCCAGGCGGTCGAGCAACTGCTCAAGGATGCCGCCGGCCTCGCCGGCCTCGACCAGGTTGCAGTACAGCGAATCGAACTGCATCGGGTGCTTGCGGAACGCGGCCGACAGGCTGGTGCCGGTCTCGACATCCGCACGGATGTCGCCGAGCAGCTTGGTCAGCCGCGGGTTGGTCGCGCCGCGACCGACGATGTCGAACGATTGCAGCAAGGGCACGCCGGCCTTCATCATCGTCGCGAGCTGGCGCGTGAACAGTGCGATGTCCTTCTGCTTGATCGAGCGGCCACCGCTGCTGCGACGCTTCCTGACCTTGGTCAGCGCGATGCCCTGGCGGCGCAGGCTGGCACTGACGGCGGCTTCGCCGCCGGCCCGGATCTCGCCGCGCACGACCTTGCCATTCTTGTCCCGGCCTTCCCATTCGAAGACCAGTTCCTTGATGCTCTTTGCGGCCAGTGCAGTCGCCATGGGTTCTCCGGCTCAATTCGTTCCAGCGCCTGCCCGGTGTCTGGATGCAGCGGCAGGCGCGCTCAATCGCTCATTCGTTGGTCACCGCGATGACCTCTTCCAGCGTGGTCACGCCCTGGCGCACCTTGATCAGCCCGGACTGCCGCAGATCGCGAACGCCATCCTTCCTGGCCTGTTCGGCGATGTCCATCACCGACCCTTCGGCCAGGATGATGCGTTGCTGCGCCTCGTTGATCGGCATCACCTGGTACAGGCCGACGCGACCCTTGTAGCCCGAGTTGCATGCCGAACAGCCGACGGCCCGGTACGGCCGCCACGAGCCGTCGAGATCCTCGGGCTGGTAGCCGGCGCGCAGCATGGCTTCGCGCGGGTAGTCGACCTGCTGCTTGCAGTTCTCGCACAGCCGGCGCGCCAGTCGCTGCGCGGTGATCAGCAGGACGCTCGAGGCGATGTTGAAGGGCGCCACACCCATGTTGAGCAGGCGCGTCAGGGTCGACGGTGCGTCGTTGGTGTGCAGCGTCGTCATCACGAGGTGGCCGGTCTGCGCGGCCTTGATCGCGATGTCGGCGGTCTCCAGATCGCGGATCTCGCCGACCATGATGATGTCGGGATCCTGGCGCAGGAAGGATTTCAACGCCGTGGCAAAGGTCAGTCCCGCCTTGTCGTTGACGTTGACCTGGTTGATGCCCGGCAGGTTGATTTCGGCCGGATCCTCCACCGTGCAGATGTTCACCCCGGGCTGGTTCAGGATGTTCAGGCAGGTGTAGAGCGACACCGTCTTGCCCGAGCCCGTCGGGCCGGTGACCAGCA
>JBBIPS010000233.1:0-5457 GCA_037442725.1 Burkholderiales bacterium
GGTAGAAGGCGCGGCTGGCGCGCGTGAGGGCGCGCGCCTGCGGCGGGCCGTAGCTCTGCATGAACATCGCCGCGCTGCGGCCGGTGGCGTGATAGCCGGGCTGGGCCTCGCGTTCGAGCAGCAGCACGCGGGCCGTTGGCGCCAGGTGCCAGGCCAGCGACGCGCCGGCGATGCCGGCGCCGACGATCGCGACATCGGCGACCGGCGCGGTCACGGCCGGCCCGGGTCCGCCGCGTCGACGGCGCGCATCAGCGTGCTCTTGCCGAACAGGCTCTCGATCAGGTCGACCGCCACCTCGGCGGTGCGGTTGCGCACGTCCAGCGCCGGGTTGAGCTCCATCACGTCGAGCGAGGCGAGCGCGCCGGTGTCGGCGATCATCTCCATGCACAACTGCGCCTCGCGGTAGCTCGGGCCGCCGCGCACGGTGGTGGCCACGCCGGGGGCGATCTCGGGGTCGAGGAAGTCGACGTCGAAGCTGACGTGCAGGTGCGTCCTGGCGTCGAGCGTGGCCAGCGCCAGCTCCATCGTCTGGCGCATCCCCATCTCGTCGATGTAGCGCATGTCGAAGACCTCGAGGCCGACCTCGTGCACCAGCCGCTTCTCGCCGGCATCGACACTGCGGATGCCGATCTGGCGGATCCACCTCGGATTGAGTGCCGGCACCTGGCCACCGAGCGCGACCAGCGCGTCGGGTCCGTGGCCGCACAGGCAGGCCACCGGCATGCCGTGCAGGTTGCCGCTCGGCGTCAGCACGCTGGTGTTGAAGTCGGCATGGGCGTCGAGCCAGAGCACGCGCAGCTTGCGGCCGGCGCTGCGGCAGTGGCGCGCCACCGCGCTGATCGAACCGATCGCCAGGCAATGGTCGCCGCCGAGCAGGATCGGCAGCCGCCCCAGCTGCAGCTCGGCATGCACCGCGTCGTGCACGGCCTGGTTCCAGGCCACCACCTGGTCGAGGTGGCGGTAACCGTCCAGCGGCGGCAGCCAGGGGTTGGCCGGCCCGGCCAGGTTGCCGCGATCGACCACCTCGAGGCGGTGGCCCTCGAGCGTGGCCTGCAGCCCGGCCACGCGCATCGCCTCAGGGCCCATGCCGGCGCCGCGGCTGCCGGCGCCGATGTCGGTCGGCGCGCCGATCAGGCTGAGTTGACGCTTCATCGGCCGATTGTCGCGGCAGCGCGGCGCGTCGTCCTGCCCGCGGCGGCGCGCGCGGCGCGGCCGTCAGATGTCATCGGCGAACTCGCCGGTCTGCGTCGGCGGCAGGTCGAAGCCGTAGTGCTCGGCCAGCCGCGCCCAGGCCTCCTCGGCGGTCTCGACGAAGTGGAACAGGCCGAGGTCGCCGGCGTTGATCATCCCGGTGTCGACCAGGTGATGGAAGTCGATCAGCCGGTCCCAGAAGGCGCGGCCGAAGAGCAGGATCGGCCGCTTGCGGCTCTTGCCCGTCTGGATCAGCGTCATCGTCTCGAACAGCTCGTCGAGCGTGCCGAAGCCGCCGGGGAAGCATACCAGCGCGATGCTGCGCATCAGGAAGTGCATCTTGCGCAGCCCGAAGTAGTGGAACTGGAAGCACAGTTCGGGCGTGATGTACGCGTTGGGCTCCTGTTCGTGCGGCAGCACGATGTTCAGGCCGATGCTCTTGCCGCCGACCTCGTGCGCGCCGCGGTTGCCGGCCTCCATGATGCCGGGGCCGCCGCCGGTGACGACGTAGATCGGCGTGTCGTAGGCGCGCGAGCGCTCGGTCACCAGCGCGGCGAAACGGCGCGCCTCGTCGTAGTAGCCGCTCATCATCACCTGCGTCTCGGCGCGGCGCAGCTCGGTGGCGTCGCCCCGGCGGCGCGCCGCGTGCAGCCGCTCGCGCGCCACATCGGGCGGGGCGATCCGGGCCGAGCCGAAGATCACGATCGTCGACTCGATGCCCTGCTCGTCCTGCACCATCTCGGGCTTGAGCAGCTCGAGCTGCATGCGCACCGGACGCAACTCCTCGCGCAGCAGGAACCCGGTGTCGGTGAAAGCCAGCCGGTAGCTGCTCTCGGGGCCGCCGTAGCGCGACGCGGGGGCCTCGACTTCGGCCCGGGCGACCTGGGCTTCCTGTTCGGCAGTGGGGAAGTTGCGGGCGGTGAGGTCTTCGCGTTTGGAGTCCATGCGGCGAGCTTAGCGCGAAGCGCGCCGGCCCCGATCAGCCGGTGCGGCCGGCGCAGACCGGGCAGCCGGCCTGGCGGGCGACGCGGATCTCGGTCCACTCCATCGTGCGCGCGTCGAGCATCTGCAGCCGGCCGGCGAGCGAGCTGCCGATGCCGGCGAGCAGCTTGAGCGCCTCGGCCGCCTGCATCGATCCGATGATGCCGACCAGCGGCGCGAAGACACCCATCGTCGAGCAGCGCACTTCCTCGAAGGTCGACTCGGGCGGGAAGATGCAGGCGTAGCACGGCGCGTCCTTGCTGCGCGTGTCGTAGACCGAGATCTGGCCGTCCAGGCCGATCGCCGCGCCGGCCACCAGCGGGCGGGCGTGGGCCACGCAGGCCGCGTTGACCGCCTGGCGCGTGGCGAAGTTGTCGCTGCAGTCGACCACCACGTCGGCCGTGCCCACCGCGGCGTCGAGCCAGGCCGCGTCGGCGCGCCGGGTGACTGCCTGCACCTGCACGTCGGGGTTGATGGCGGCGATCGTGGCCTTGGCCGATGCGGCCTTGGGCTGGCCGACGCGCGCCAGGTTGTGCGCGATCTGGCGCTGCAGGTTGGTCACGTCCACCGTGTCGCCGTCGACCAGCGTGATGCGGCCGACGCCGGCGCTGCCCAGGTACAGCGCCACCGGTGAGCCCAGGCCACCGGCGCCGATCACGAGTGCGTGCGAGGCCAGCAGTGCCTGCTGGCCGTCGATGCCGATCTCGTCGAGCAGGATATGGCGCGAGTAGCGCAGCAACTGGTCGTCGTTCATGGCGTGAGCATAGCCGCGCAACGAGAAGAGCCCGCCGAAGCGGGCCCTGCCGGTGCCGGGGTCGGCGCGGTCTAGTCGGTGTCGGCTTCGGCCTTGCGCTCGCTCATCGTCTTGCTCACCGCCACCGGCTTGCCCTTGAGCTGGTTGAGCGCCTGGGCGAGCGGGAAGTCCTGCGCGCTGCCGAACTCGGGCAGTGGCTTGGGCAGGTCCTTGTGCCTGGCGGCTTGCTCCTCGAGCCTGGCGCGCGCCTCGTCACGTGCCTTCTCACGCGCCACGTCCTTCGTCTCCGCGCCGTTGGCCAGGTGCTTCTGCAGGTCGGCCTCGCGCATGCGCAGCGCGGCGTAGACGTTGCCCTCGGCGGTCTCGTCGAGCCAGAGGTCGGGGACGATGCCCTTGGCCTGGATCGAGCGGCCGCTGGGTGTGTAGTAGCGCGCGGTGGTGATCTTCAGCGCGGTGTCGGCCGACAGCGGCCGGAAGGTCTGTACCGAGCCCTTGCCGAAGGTCTGCGCGCCCATGATCGTGGCGCGCTTGTGGTCCTGCAGCGCACCGGCGACGATCTCGCTGGCCGAGGCCGAACCCTCGTTGACGAGCACCACCAGCGGCACGCTCTTGACGGCGGCGGGCAGCTGCTTCAGCGGGTCGCCGCCGCCGCGCGGCCGGTACGACTCGGGAGCGGCCTTGAACACGGCCTTGGAGTCGGCGATCTGGCCGTTCGTCGTCACCACCGTGACATCGGCCGGCAGGAACGCCGCAGACACCGCCACCGCGCTGTCGAGCAGGCCGCCGGGGTCGTTGCGCAGGTCGAGCACCAGCCCCTTGAGGTGCGGCTCGGCCTTGTAGATCTCGTCGACCTTGCGCACGAAATCGTCGACGGTGCGCTCCTGGAACTGGCTCAGCCGGATCCATGCGTAGCCCGGTTCGAGCACCTTGGCGCGAACGCTCTGCACCCGGATCTCCTCGCGCGCGATCGTCACCGGGAAGCTGCGGCTCTCTTCCTTGCGGAAGATCGTCAGCTGCACCTTGGTGTTGGGCTCACCGCGCATGCGCTTGACGGCCTGGTCCATCGTCAGGCCCTTGACCGCGGTGTCGTCGATCTTGGTGATCAGGTCGCCCGACTTGATGCCGGCGCGGAACGCCGGCGAGCCCTCGATCGGCGAGACCACCTTGACCAGGCCGTCCTCCATCCCGATCTCGATGCCGACGCCGACGAACTTGCCGGTCGTGCCCTCGCGGAATTCCTTGAAGCTCTTCTTGTCGAAGTACTGCGAGTGTGGGTCCAGGCCGGCCACCATGCCGCCGATGGCGTCGGAGATCAGCTTCTTCTCGTCGACCGGCTCGACGTAGTCGGTCTTGATCATGCCGAAGACGGCCGCGAGTTGCTGCAGTTCCTCAAGGGGCAGCGGCGACAGCGGGTTGCGCGCGAACGCCTGCAACTGCATCGTCGTCAACACGCCGGCCAGGGCGCCCACCGCCAGCAGCCCTGCCACCTTCAATTTGCCACCCATGGTGCCCTGCCTTCGCCCCGGCGTGGCCGAGGCTGTCGATCGTCGGCGTCCAGTATAAGGGCCGCGCTGCGTGTGTGAGTCGGCGCAGGGCGTGAAGTTGCACCGTGCTGCCGGCTTGCATCGGCATCGAACGGCTGGCGCCCCCGGCAGGAATCGAACCTGCATCTGAGACTTAGGAGGTCCCCGTTCTATCCATTGAACTACGGCGGCGCGGGGGCAAATTCTCGCATGCCGGGGGTCGCGCCGCGGCCCGCTACCAGCGCCAGGACCAGATCACGTCGAGCGCGTTCTCGGCGCCCGATTGCGCGCGCAGCGTGAAGCGCTGAGCGATGCGGTAGATCAGTTGCCAGGTGCCGGTGGTGGTGTTGACGCCGCGCTCGTAGCCGACGTACCAGCGCTGCGAGAGCTGCCTGCCCAGGCTGACGATGGTCTCGCGCACCTCGCCTTCGGTCTGCCGCACCGAGAAGTCGGTGAGGCCGAGCGCGCCGAGCAACTGGTCGGTCGGCGCCTTGCCCTGGCCGGCCAGCAGCGCGATCGCGGCGCGTTGCAGCAGTGCGGTGTCGTTGCGGCCGAGGGCGTCGGGGCTGCGCCCGAGCACCAGCCACGACAGCTTGTCGTACTCGGGCAGGTCGGGCTCGCTCGTCAGGCGCACGCGCGGGTTCTGCACGCTGCCGATGACGGCCACGCCGACGCGCACGTCCACGTCGGGGCGGACCGCCAGGATGTCCAGGCGCGGGTTGTCGGCGGCGCCGGCGAAGCTGAGCTCGCCGCGCGCGATTTCGAGCTTCTGGCCGTAGGCGGCATAGGTGCCGCCGTCGGTGCGCACGCTGCCGTTGAGCGCCAGGCGTCCAGCCGGGCTCGACGCATGCAGCACGCCGCGCAGCCGGGTGGCCAGGCCGCGTCCGTGCAACTGCAGCTGGTCGCCGAGGTCGAGCGTGACCGCCACTTCGGCGTTGCGCAGCGGGGCCGGCAGCGTCGCGGCTGCGGCGCGGGCCACGCCGCCCGGCACGGCCTGGCCGTCGCGCC
>JBBIPS010000234.1:0-5454 GCA_037442725.1 Burkholderiales bacterium
CTGCGCTCACGCCGCGGCGGGCGCTCACCCCGGTCACCGCGCGGGCCGCGATCGGGCCGGTCGCCATACTCGCGGCGCGGGCGCTCGAAGCGCTCCTCTTCCATGCCCTCGGGCCGCTCGAGCAGCGCCTTCATCGACAGCTTGATGCGGCCCTTCTCGTCGGTCTCGAGCACCTTGACCCTGACGACCTGGCCTTCCTTGAGGAAGTCGCTCACCTGCTCGACGCGCTGGTGCGCGATCTGGCTGATGTGCAGCAGGCCGTCCTTGCCGGGCAGGATGTTCACGAGCGCACCGAAGTCGAGGATCTTGGTCACCGGACCCTCGTAGACCCTGCCGACCTCGGCCTCGGCGGTGATCTCGGTGATGCGCTTCTTGGCGAACTCGGCCTTGTCGGCCTCGGTCGACGCGATCGTGATCGTGCCGTCCTCGCCGATGTCGATGGTGCAGCCGGTCTCCTCGGTCAGCGCGCGGATCACGGCGCCGCCCTTGCCGATCACGTCGCGGATCTTCTCGGGGTTGATCTTCATCGTGTACAGGCGCGGCGCGAACTGCGACACCTCGGCCCTGGCACCGCCGACGGCTTCCTGCATCCGCCCGAGGATGTGCATGCGCGCCTCCTTGGCCTGCGCCAGCGCGACCTGCATGATCTCCTTGGTGATGCCCTGGATCTTGATGTCCATCTGCAGCGCGGTGACGCCGCCGGTGGTGCCGGCGACCTTGAAGTCCATGTCGCCGAGGTGGTCCTCGTCGCCGAGGATGTCGGTCAGCACCGCGAAGCGGCTGCCTTCCTTGATCAGCCCCATCGCGATGCCGGCCACATGCGCCTTCAGCGGCACGCCGGCATCCATCAGCGACAGGCAGCCGCCGCACACCGAGGCCATCGACGACGAGCCGTTCGACTCGGTCACTTCCGAGACGACGCGGATGGTGTACGGGAAGTCGTCCTTGCCCGGCAGCACGGCCAGCAGCGCGCGCTTGGCCAGCCGGCCGTGGCCGATCTCGCGGCGCTTGGGGCTGCCCACGCGCCCGGTCTCGCCGGTGGCGAACGGGGGCATGTTGTAGTGCAGCATGAAGCGGTCTTCGAAGTCGCCGGCCAGCGCGTCGATGCGCTGCGCGTCGCGGTCGGTGCCGAGCGTGGCAACGACCAGCGCCTGCGTCTCGCCGCGCGTGAACAGCGCCGAGCCGTGCGTGCGCGGCAGCACGCCGGTGCGGATCTCGATCGGCCGCACGGTGCGCGTGTCACGACCGTCGATGCGCGGCTCGCCGGCGAGGATCTGGCCGCGCACGATGCGCGCCTCGATGTCGAACAGCAGGCCCTCGACGTGGACCTGGTCGAACTCGACGCCTTCGGCCTTCAGCGCGGCCAGCACATTGGCAGTGACCTCGCGGCAGGCCTGCGTGCGCGCCTGCTTGCTGCGGATCTGGTAGGCCGCACGCAGCGGCGCCTCGGCCAGCGCACCGACCTTGGCGATGAAGGGCTCGTCCCTGGCCGGCGCGGCCCAGGTCCACTCGGGCTTGCCGGCGTCGCGCACCAGTTCGTGGATCGCGTTGATCGCGACGTTGCCCTGCTCGTGGCCGAACATCACGGCGCCGAGCATCACCTCCTCGGAGAGCTGGTCGGCCTCGGACTCGACCATCAGCACGGCGGACTCGGTGCCGGCCACGACCAGGTCGAGCCGGCTGCCGGCCAGCGCGGCCTTGCCCGGGTTCAGTACGTACTGGCCATCGACGTAGCCCACGCGCGCGGCGCCCACCGGGCCGTTGAACGGGATGCCCGACACCGACAGCGCGGCGCTGGTGGCGATCAGCGCGGCGATGTCGGCCTGCGCCTCGGGGTTCAGGCTCAGCACGTGGACGACGACCTGCACCTCGTTGAAGAAGCCCTCGGGGAACAGCGGGCGGATCGGCCGGTCGATCAGCCGGCAGGTCAGCGTCTCGAGCTCGCTCGGACGGCCTTCGCGCTTGAAGAAGCTGCCCGGGATGCGGCCCGCGGCGTAGGTCTTCTCGATGTAGTCGACGGTGAGCGGGAAGAAGTCCTGCCCCGCCTTGGCCTCGGTCTTGGCTACCACGGTGGCCAGCACCACGGTGCCCTCGATGTCGACCAGCACCGCGCCGCTGGCCTGGCGCGCGATCTCGCCGGTCTCCATGCGAACCGTCTGCGAACCCCACTGGAAGGTCTTGGTGGTCTTGTTGAAAATGCTCATGACTGCGTCTCCGGGAGAGAGGGGGCGCGCTCGCGGTGGCGCCGAGGGGGAACCGGGGGCGTCGGGCAGCGCAGGCGCGATGCCATTCCAGCGCCGCCCAGGCATGCTGGCGCCCGGCGGTGGAATGACACAGCAGCGTCGGCGGCCAACCCGGGCTCCAGACGACGGCGAGCCCGTGCCGGGCGTGTGGCCAGACAGGCTCGCGGATTCATCTTGCGCCTACTTGCGCAGGCCGAGTTTCTGGATCAGCGCGGTGTAGCGATCGGGCGCCTTGCCGCGCAGGTAGTCGAGCAGCTTGCGCCGGCGGCTGACCATGCGCATCAGGCCGCGGCGGCCGTGGTGGTCCTTCAGATGGGTCTTGAAGTGCGGCGTCAGGTCGTTGATGCGCGCCGTCAGCAGCGCCACCTGCACCTCGGGCGAGCCGGTGTCTCCGGCGGCGCGCGCATGGCCGGCGACGATCCCGGCCCGTTCGGCTTTGTCCACGGACATGATGATTTCCTGGTGTGTGGAAACCGCATGGCCGACTGCGCTGCAGCCGTGTCGCGGTTTCCGGTTTGCCACTTGCGGCAGCGAGTGAAACCGACCCGCGCCGTGCCTGTGTTGCAGCCTCGATTCACCCCCGGCCGACGCGCTGCGTCGTGCGGCGGCAGGCAAACCGGCGGGCGCTGCCGTCGTTGCCCTGGGTAGGCGCAAAACCGAAGGATTATAGCCGCAGCGCGCAGCCGCCTTGCGCACACTGGCCGGCATGCCGCGCAGCCCTGGCTGAACCTGAACCCAAGCCAGGCGTTACGGTCGAGGCCGGCGTCGGGGCGATCGCGCGGGTCAGGCGGCCCGGCAGCCCGGCCGATCGCGGGGTGCATCGCAAGTGTCCCCGGCGTGGCTACCGGGTGGCGTCATGGCACGCCTCGCCGCCCAAAGGCGCTGCGCGCCCCGATCACTGACGGGCACGCCACGACACCCACCCGCCACTACCGCACGAGGCGGACGTGGAGGAGGTTGTTGCGGTAGTCGTAGTAGACGACGCCGTCGTAGAAATTGACGAACCAGGCGTTGCCGGCGTAGCCGACGCAGGGCGACGAGGACCAATACCAATACCCTGCCGTCGCAGGGAATGTCACCAGGTCGATCGACGGCGCAGATCGGCCGCCGTCGACGATGCTCGCAAGCTCCTTCACGTTCGGCAGGCGCCAACCGGCCTGCGTCCTGGCATGCGCCAGCGCTCCTTCGTGAGTGAACATGCCGGGGCTGCCGGTGCAGGTGCCGCCGCCAAAGCTCTGCCCCTCGCTGCATCGCCGCCAGATCAGTCCGGTGCGGCTGTCGCTGACCTGCGTGCCGTCGCCGCTGACGACGAAGCGGCCCTGGGCCCCGACGGCGCCCGCCTGCAGCAGCAGGGTGGCCCACCACATGCCGGCCAGCGCCGCGATTGCCTTGCATCTGCCTGCCCTCACGTCGGTACTCCTTCTGGTTCGAGACACTCGCGCACGGCGCGCCGGCGGCGCACCTGCCAGCGTGCGGGTGTCCTGGGTTCGAGCCTGCCGTCGGCCGTCAAGGCGAACAGCTCGGCCAGCCAGGGCCGCTGCGCAAGGAGTTGCCGGCGCAGCCGCACACTCTGCGCGTGCGCGAAATGGCCCCAGTAGCTGCCCAGCAGCGCTTGCAGGTGCGCGAAGTCTGCTGCTTGCAGCCGCTCGGCGCGCAGTGCACGACAGTGAGCCCGGGCCCACGTATCGAGCCTGGCGCGGCAGTGCCTCACGACGCGCGGGCGTACCAGGCGCCGCTCGGCGAACACGCGGTAGCCCAGGAAATCGACGCCCTGGCTGCACGGTTCGATGCGCGACCCCTGCTTCACGGCCAGGCGCAGCGTGTCGCGCAGGAAAGCCTCGATCCGCACCTGCCATTGCAGCAGTTCTTCGCGCGTGTCGGCGAGCAGCACGAAATCGTCCACGTAGCGCAGGTAGTGACGCACTCTCAGCGTGTGCTTGACGAACTGGTCCAGTGCGTCGAGGTAGACATTGGCGAAGAACTGGCTGGTCAGGTTGCCCACCGGCAACCCGCAGCCGGGGGCGGCGTTGCACAGCCGCTTGTGCGGCGGCAGCCTGGCCGCGGCGGCCGGGTCGCGCACCCGCTGCGGCGCGCGCGAAGCCAGCAGTTTATGGCACAGGCTGCGCAGCGCCAGCGCGTGGCTGGGGGGCAGCCGGTGGCAGCGCTGCGCCAGCGCCAGGCGCTGGCAGAGCATGGCGTAGAGCGTGGGCCGATGAATGCTGTTGAAGTAGTTGTGGACGTCCATCTGCAGCGTCCAGCCGCCGCGCGGCGCCATCTGCCGGCGCGCCCGCATGAAGGCCTGCAGCCGGTCCACCGCGGCGTGGCTGCCCTTGCCGGCCCGGTTGGCGTAGCTGTCGTGGATGAAGACGGGTTCGTAGAGCCTCTCGAGCCGCTCGACCACGATGTGATGTACCACCCGGTCGGCGAAGTCCGGCGCGTGGATTTCGCGCGTCTTGGGGTGGCTGACGACGAAGGAAACAGTGCGGCCGGGCTGCCAGCGTCCTGCGCGCAGCGTGGTATGCAGATCCAGCAGGTGGTCCAGCCAGCGCGCCTCGAAGGCCAACTGGTTGGCGCTCGGCCGCTTGCCCTGGCGGGCCCGCTGCCAAGCGGCATGGCAAGCCGCCAGACTCACGGGTACCGCCACGGTCGGCGCCGGGCATGCCGTCACCACGCAACACTCCACTGACGGGCACGCCACGACACCCACCCGCCACTACCGCACGAGGCGGACGTGGTGGTTGTTGTTGCGGTTGTCGTTGTTGACGTTGCCGTTGTTGAAATTGACGTTCCAGGCGTTGTCGGCGTTGCCGACGTAGGGCGACGAGGTTTGCAGCCCCAACCCCGATCGGCAGGCGCCTGCACGCCAGAGCGCGCGCTGGGTAACTTTGCCGCACAGCCTTGCGGGTAGCACGGCATCGTCATGGTCTTGCCCCGGCACCACCGGCCTTGCCCGGCTGCACTGCAGCCGCGGGCTCGGGCGCCGTGGCGGCGCGCTCACTCAGTGAAGCGGGGCTGGCGAGCGGCACACCTTCGCAGGCGGCCGGCCGCAGTGGCCCGGCGGCACACGAGGCGCACGCCCCGTGGCCGGCTTGTGCGCGCGACGCGCCGGCAGCCGCGGCGGTGGGCGCACCCACCGTCGCCGGAGCCCGCGGGCTTGTCGAGCCCTGGACCTTCTTCTGCCAGCCGCCGCACTGTTTGCCAATCTGCGCGG
>JBBIPS010000235.1:0-5425 GCA_037442725.1 Burkholderiales bacterium
GGTGCCGTCGTGGCAAGCCAGGCACAGCTTGGCGGTGCCGTCGGGTTGCGCCGACTGCACGCCGCTGATGGTCGAACTCCACGCGTTGTTGTACATCGTGTAGGTCGCCGAGCTCACGCCGTGGTTCCACAGCAGGCCGTTGAGGTAGCGCTGCGTTGCACGACCGTGATCGTGGGGCACGTGGCAGACGCGGCAGATTTCGTTGCGGCCGTTCCACGCTTCTGAAATCGCCGTACCGGCTGCGCCGCCGGTACCCTTGCCTGAAAAACCGTCGGTGAAGTCGTGCGCGCTGCCGGTGATGTCGGCATGCGCCAACCCGAATGCGCCCATACCCAGGACGATGGCGGTCAGCTTGATGAGCTTTCTCACTTCGATACTCCTAACACAAAGGTTGATGTTCTGAAGTCCACTTGTCAGTACCAGATGAGCTTCGGATTCCTGATTCGCCGGTTCTGGCACGCACGGAGTTGAAGCAAACGGCATGCCAAAGGTGAAACCCCCGCAAATTCAAGAAGTTGCGTTTTGACCGGCGGTCAATACCGTGCCAGATTGACATTGCGCATTGCCATCGTGGCAAACGCGCACGGCCAGCCGGCTGCCGCCGGGCGGACGCGCTGGCGGGTGGGCTGCGGCGTCGTGGCGGCCGCGCTCAGGGGCTCAGGGGCTCAGAGCAGCGAAGCATGCAGGCGGCCGGTGCGACCTGCCAGGCTCACGCTGCACAGACCTTCGCGGCCGCACAGTACCCGCTGCGCCAGGTCGAGCGCCTTGAACGCGGTCCGCGGCACGCTCCAGACCGGGATGAGCTGGGTCGGGCTGCGCTGTTGCGCGGCGTCGTCGGCCGGGTCGTCGTCGACCAGCCGCGCCAGGTCGTCGCAGCGCAGGTAGAGCACGCCGTCGCCTTCACGCGTGTAGTCGCAGACCCAGTGGCGGTGGATGTCGTCGCGCACGTCGGGCCCCGGCGTCGGCCGCCAGTCGGCGTCCTGCGCCAGCGCGGCGCCGGTGGCGGCCAGCAGCAGCGCCGCGACGAGTTGGAACCGAACCTTGCCGAGACCCCGTGCACGCATGCCGACCCTCCCGCCAGGCGATGGGCGTTCGAATCGGCTGCGCCAGTGGCTGCGCCGACAGCGCATGCTGCGGCGCGGGTTCGGCGGTCCCTCGGTCATAGGCCGGACGTCGGCCCTTAGACGGTGACTTTGCGTCGCTGCCTTTCGGCAGGTTTGCCCTTTTCGAACGGAGCCGGCGGCCTGGGGACACCGGCTTCCATCCCGTTGTCGGAGCGCGGGGGGCGGACTTGAGGCGCGCACCGGCGCGCGTCGCGTCGAGGCCGGATAATCCGTGCATTTGTCGCGGCCCGAAAACCATGCCGGCCGCGCCGGGGGTGATCGGGTCAAGACCGCCGCGCCGCGGGTCGACAACCCGGCGGGCCGTCGCCGGCGCCCCGCCGCCCCCCTCAAGTGATGAGAACCAGCCTCGACCGCATCATCTCCGCCTCCTTCGGCGCCTATTTCCTGGGCGTCCTGGTGATTGGCGCGACCTCGGTGTGGCTGACCGAGGTGATGCTCAAGGACACCGTCGCGGTGGCGCAGGAGAGCCGCAGCGTCGACTTCATCAACAAGCTGCAGGTCAAGACGGTCAGCCTGATGCGGGCACTGCACGAGCGGCTCGAGCGGCACGACGCCCCGACTGCGGGGCAGGCGCTGAAGCTGGCCGACGAGATCGAGGGCGACGTCGACGACTACCTCAAGCGCCACGCCGTCGCCGCGGACGCGGGCATGCTCGAGGCCCAGGCCCTGATGAGGCGGGTGCGCGACGGCCTGCACTCGCTGCGCAAGGTGTCGGACCAGGCCGGCGCGGACGAGGAGGAGCGCCTGTCGCTGCTCGACCAGCACGCCAGCGTGATCGAGTCGCACGTCCGGCGCGTCAACCAGCTCCACTTCGAGTTCATCGCGCGCGACGTCGAGCGCGTGCGCCGCGGGACGCAGTTGATCAGGACGCTGTACGTGATGTTCGGGCTGCTCGGGCTGGCGGTGGCGTACACCGGCTACCGGATGCACTCGCGCCACGTGGTGCGCCCGGTCAAGGAACTGCAGCTCACCGCCGCACGCGTCGCGGCGGGGGACTTCGGCGTGCGCGTGCACAGCCGCTCGCAGACCGAGATCGGCGAGCTCTACCGCGCCTTCAACCGCATGGTCGAGCAACTGCAGGAGAACGACCGGCAGCGCGCCGGTTTCCACCAGTTGCTCGAGCAGAAGGTCGACGAGCGCACGCGCGAGCTGGAACAGACGCACCGCTCGCTGCAGGCGGCGCAGGGCGAGCTGATGCGCATGGAGAAGATGGCCATGCTGGGCCAGATCGCCACCAGCGTGAACCACGAGGTCCGCACGCCGCTGAACGCGCTGTACATGAACGTGCAGCTCATCCGGCGCGCGCTCGAGCGCAGCAGCGCGGGCGTGGCGACCGAGCGCCGGACGCAGCAGCGCGACGTGCTCGATCGCATCGCCATGGTGGACCGCGAGGTCACGCGCATCAGCGACATGCTCGAGGAGTTCGTGCACTACGCGCGGCTGCCGCCGCCGCAGCTCGAAGCGCTGGATCCGAACCCGCTGGTCGGGCACGTGGCCGAGATGCTGCGCGAGCGCGCGGCGCAGGCGCGGGTGAGGCTCGGCGTGACGCTGGCCGAGGCCGCGCCGACGGTGCGCGCCGACGCGAACAAGCTGATCCAGGTGCTGGTGAACCTGTGCACCAACGCGATCCAGGCGATGCCCGACGGCGGGACCCTGGACCTGACCACGACGGTCGAAGGCGATTGGTTCAAAATTACGGTGGCCGACACCGGCACCGGCATCGCCCAGGAGAGCCTGGACAAGATCTTCCAGCCGTTCTTCACGACCAAGGAGCACGGCCTGGGTTTCGGGCTGGCCATCGTGCAGCGCATCGTCGAGCATCACGGCGGGCAGATCGCCTGCCAGAGCGAGCCCGGCGCCGGCACGGTGTTCACGATCCGGCTGCCGGTGGCGCCGGCCGCATAGTGTGAAACCGCAATGACCAGCTCGCTGTTGATCGTCGACGATGACAAGCTGACCCGCGACACGCTGGCCAGCGCCTTCGCGGGCAGCTACCAGGTCGCCACGGCGGGCGACGGCAACGAGGCGCTGGCGGTGCTGGCGGCCGGGCAGTTCGACATCGTGCTGTCGGACATGACGATGCCGGGGCTCGACGGCCTCGGCCTGCTCGAGCGCATGAACGAGCAGGAGGACCGGCCGGCGGTGATCTTCATCACCGGCAGCGCGTCGGTGGCGTCGGCGGTGCGCGCGATGAAGCTCGGCGCGCACGACTACGTGACCAAGCCGGTGAACCTGGACCGGCTGGCGCTGCTGATGGACAAGGCGCTCGAGTCGCGCTCGCTGCGCGAGGAGAACACGCGCCTGAAGCGCAGCCTGCGCGAGTCGCAGTCCGAGCTGAAGATCGTCGGGCAGTGCGCGGCGATGCAGAAGGTCGTGGCCACCGCCACGCGCGTTGCCGCCACCGACGCCAGCGTGCTGATCGAGGGCGAGAGCGGCACCGGCAAGGAGTTGATCGCCAGCCTCATCCACTACGAGAGCCCGCGCGCGGCCAACCCGTTCATCAAGGTCAACTGCGCCGCCTTCGCCGAAGGCGTGCTCGAGTCGGAGTTGTTCGGCCACGAGCGCGGCGCCTTCACCGGCGCCGTGGCCGCGCGCAAGGGGCGCTTCGAGCTGGCGCACCGCGGCACGCTGTTCCTCGACGAGATCGGCGACCTGCCGCAGTCGGCGCAGGTCAAGCTGCTGCGCTTCCTTCAGGAACGCACCTTCGAGCGCGTGGGCAGCGGCACCACGATGAAGGTGGACGTACGCATCGTCTCGGCCACGCACCGCAACCTCGAGGAACGGGTCAAGACCGGCGACTTCCGCGAGGACCTGTACTACCGGCTGCGCGTGGTGCGCATCGCCGCGCCGCCGCTGCGCGAGCGGCAGGAGGACATCGATGCGCTGATCGACCACTTCATGCGCCACTACGGCCGGATCCATCACCGCCCCGTCGACGGCTTCGCGACCGACGTGCGCCAGCTGCTGCGCTCGCACAACTGGCCGGGCAACATCCGCGAGCTGATGAACTGCATCGAGAGCATGGTGGTCATGGCCAAGGGCAAGACGATCGGCATGGATGACGTGCCCGACCACCTGCTGGCGGCCTACGACGCACCGCCGGCGGGAGCCACAGCGGGCGGTCTGATGGCCAACCTCGAGCGGCAGGCGATCCTCGACGCGCTCGAGCGCAGCCGGGGCAACAAGACCGAGGCGGCCAGGGTCCTGGGCATCGGCCTGCGCACGCTCTACCGCAAGCTCGAGAAGTGGGGCCTGGACACCACCGCCGCGTGATCGTCGGCCGGCGTGGCGCGAACTCGTCTTCTCGGGCTGGCGCTGCAGCGGCCAGTGTCTCGCCGGCACGATCGACGCGGCAGGCGACGCGGGCCCGGATCGACGGCCGATCGAGAGCGCTGTCCGCGACGGCTCGCGGCGTATCGAGCCCGTGGCCTGACCGCACGACGCGTCGCGCATGCACGAGGCCTGGACCGGCCCGCGCGCAAACGCCGTCAGGCCAGCGCGAGATGACGCTCGAGTTGCGCCAGCACCTGCGCCAGCGACGGTGGCTGGCCCTTGCCGCCGAGGCTGGCCACCGCGCCGGGCCCGCTGATTCCGGCCAGCCCCGGCGCGTGGTCGCAGTAGATGCCGATCGTCGGCCGCCCCAGGGCCGCGGCCAGGTGCGCGAAACCGGTGTCCAGGCCGACGACCTGGCGCGCGCGGCCGAGCACCGCGGCGGTGTCGGCCACCGACAGGAACGGCGGCACGACGCCGTCGCAACCGGCGGCGATGCGCCCGGCGCGCTCGCGCTCGGCGGCGCTGCCCCACACCAGCAGTGGCGTCAGTCCGGCCGTACGCAGGCGCCTGCCGAGCGCGATCCAGTCGGCTTCGGGCCACAGCTTCTCGGGCCGGCTGGCGCCGGGGATGAGCACGGCACCCGGCGTCGGCGCGGACCACGATCCGGCCGGCGCAGTGATGCCGAAGTCCGGTTCGCCGGCCGGCGATGCATAACCCAGGTGTGCAGCGGCCAGGCGCCGGCAGCGCTCGACCGCCTGCAGGTCGCGCGCCACCGCGGCGGTGCGCGCGTAGAACAGTGTCGCCAGCGGCTCGCGGATGCTGCGCCGGTCGTAGCCGGCGAGCGGGCCGCGCGCCTGCCAGCCCCACAGCGCACTCTTGACCAGCCCCTGCAGGTCGAGCACCAGGTCGTAGCGGTCGCGTCGCAACTCGGCGCGCAGCGCGGCCATCGCCGCCGGCGTGTCGGCGCGCCACAGCGCGCGGCGCCACTTGCGCCAGGCCAGCGGCAGCACCCGGCGCACGCCGGTGTG
>JBBIPS010000236.1:0-5409 GCA_037442725.1 Burkholderiales bacterium
CGCCTGCCGCGTCACGGAGAACGCCCCGGAGATGACGGCCTGCGAGGCGATGACGGTCGCCATCGTCGCGAGCAGGACCATGGGCAGGCCGATCGAGCCCACCGTCCGTCCGCGCGCAGTCGGCTCCGCTGGCGCTGGCACGCCGCGCCGGCGACGCCCGGCCGCACCGCGATCGACGCCACGGCGGCGGCGCCCGGACCAGCGCTGCCGCAGTGCTGGCCGCGCTCGCGCTTGGCGGCTGCGGCTCGCTGCAGTCGTCGGATAGCTTCATCGGCCTGATCACGCCGTACCGGATCGACATCGTGCAGGGCAACGTCGTCACCAGCGAGCAGGCCGCGCGCGTACGCCCGGGGATGACGCGCGCGCAGGTGCGCGACATCCTCGGATCGCCGATGCTCACCGACATCTTCCACGCCGACCGCTGGGACTACGTCTTCACGATCAAGCGCCCAGGCACCGAACCGCAGCGGCGCCACGTCATCGCCCGATTCAAGGACGACGCACTGGCCACGCTGGACGCACCGGCGTTGCCTACCGAGCGCGAGTTCGTCGCCTCGATCAGCCGCCAGGCCAATCGCGGCCCGGCACCGACGCTGGCGCTGACCGAGGAGCAGAAGCAGGCCTTGCCACGGCCGCCGAAAGCCGAGCCGACCCCCGCTGTGCCGCTGGGCGCGATGCGCAGCTACCCCGCGCTGGAGCCGTCTTGACCGCCGCCAGCGGGCCGCTGCGCGTCGCCGTCGCCGGCGCCTCGGGGCGCATGGGGCGCATGCTGATCGAGGCGGTGCTCGACGCGCCGGAGCACCGCCTGGCTGGTGCCCTCGACGTCGCCGGCAGCGCCGCGCTGGGCCTGGACGCCGGTGCCTTTGCCGGACGCAGTACCGGCGTCGTCGTCACCAGCGACCTGCGCGCCGGGCTGGCCGGTGCGCAGGTGTTGATCGACTTCACGCGCCCCGCGGGGACGCTGGCGCACCTGGCGCGGTGCCGCGAACTGGGCGTCAAGGCCGTCGTCGGCACCACCGGGTTCAACACGGCCGAGAAGGCCGTGATCGCCGAGCACGCGCGCCACGTCGCGATCGTGCTGGCGCCCAACATGAGCGTCGGCGTCAACGTCGTGCTCAGGCTGCTCGACCAGGCCGCGCGCGGGCTGAACCCCGGCTACGACGTCGAGGTGATTGAGGCGCACCACCGCCACAAGGTGGATGCACCCAGCGGCACCGCACTGCAGATGGGAGAGGTGCTGGCCAAGGCGCTCGGACGCAAGCTCGAGGACTGCGCGGTCTTCGACCGCCACGGCGTCAGCGGCGAGCGCGTTGCGTCGACGATCGGATTCACCAGCATCCGCGGCGGCGACATCGTCGGCGACCACACCGTGCTCTTCGCCGGCAGTGGCGAGCGCATCGAGATCACGCACCGCAGTTCGAGCCGCGCCACCTATGCCCAGGGTGCGCTGCGCGCGGCACGCTTCCTGGCCAGCCAGCGCAACGGCCTGTTCGACATGAACGACGTGCTGGGCCTGGGGTCGTGAGCGCCCGGGCTCGCAGCACCCATGCGCGCTGGCAGCCGGCCCGGGCGCCGAGCCGGCCCGGCCGGGACTGAAGTGGACGGCCTGGCGCAGTTCTGGTCGCAGAGCGATGCCATCGGCCGCGCGGTGGCCGCGCTGCTGCTGGCGATGTCGATCGGTGCCTGGGTGGTGATCCTGTGGCAGGGCCTGGTGCTGCGACGCGCGCAGCGCGACATCGGCCGCGCGGTGCCGGCGTTCTGGGCCGCCGAATCGATCGACCTCGGACGCGCCAGACTGACGCTGCTCGACCGCGAACAGGTGCTCGCACCGCTGCTCGATGCCAGCATGGCGCGCGAAGCCGATAGCTCGCTCGCCACCCAGGGCGCTCCGGCGTCGCAGCTGACGCGCCGGCTGCGCCAGGCTTTGCACGGCGCGCTGGCGCACCTGCAGTTCGGCCAGGTGCTGCTGGCCTCGATCGGCAGCACGGCGCCGTTCATCGGCCTGTTCGGCACCGTCTGGGGCATCTACCACGCGCTGGTCGCGATCTCGACGGCGGGCTCGATCACGATCGAGCGTGTCGCCGGCCCGGTCGGCGAGGCGCTGATCATGACCGCCGCCGGGCTGGCCGTGGCGATCCCCGCGGTGCTGGCCTACAACGTCTTCGGCAAGTGGGTCGCCGCCTGCGAGGCCGGGCTCGAAGGCTTCGCGCACGACCTGCGCGAACTGGCGCTGCACGCCGCCGGCGTCGCCGCCACCGACGAGCGCTGAGGCGCGGCGATGCCATTCGGCCGGCTCGGGCGCAAGGCGGGCGCGCCGCCGATGAGCGACATCAACATGACACCGCTGATCGACGTGATGCTGGTGCTGATGGTGATCTTCATGATCACCGCGCCGCTGATGACCTCGAGCCTGAGGCTCGACCTGCCGCGTGCCGAGGGCGCCGCGGCCACCGACGTCACGCAGTTCGTCACGGTGGCGGTGGACCCGCAAGGCCAGCTCTACTGGGGCGACGAGGCGGTGAGCGCCGCGCAGCTCGAGGCGCGCTTGCGCCAGGCCGCGACACGCAACCCCGCCACCGAGGTGCAACTGCGCGCCGACCAGAGCGTGTCCTACGGCCGCATCGCCGGGCTGATCGGCCTGGTGCAGAGCGGCGGCCTGACCCGCATCGGCTTCGTCACCCGGACCGAAGGCGCCGCACCGCGCTGACGCGATGGCCCCTGCCATGGTGCGCGGCCGGGCGCGGTTCGTGCCCGGGCCGAGCCCCTGCGCAGGCCACTGCGACCCCCCTCCTACAATCGTCGGCATGAACGAAAGATACGCCCCCGCCGAGGTCGAAGCCGCTGCCCAGGCGCACTGGGCGGCCACCGACGCCTACCGCGTCGTCGAGGACGCGCGCGACCGCCAGGGCCGACCCAGGCCCAAGTTCTACGCCTGCTCGATGCTGCCCTACCCCAGCGGCAAGCTGCACATGGGCCATGTGCGCAACTACACCATCAACGACATGCTCGCGCGCCAGTTGCGCATGCAGGGCATGAACGTGCTGATGCCGATGGGCTGGGACGCCTTCGGGCTGCCGGCCGAGAACGCGGCGATGAAGCACAAGGTGCCGCCGGCGCGCTGGACCTACGACAACATCGCCGTGATGAAGCGCCAGATGCAGGCCATGGGGCTGGCGATCGACTGGTCGCGCGAGGTCGCCACCTGCACGCCGCAGTACTACCGCTGGAACCAGTGGCTGTTCCTGAAGATGCTGCAGGCAGGCATCGCCGAGCGCCGTACCCAGGTCGTCAACTGGGACCCGGTGGACATGACCGTGCTGGCCAACGAGCAGGTCATCGACGGCCGCGGCTGGCGCTCGGGCGCACTGGTGGAAAGGCGCGAGATCCCCGGCTACTACCTGAAGATCACGGGCTACGCCGACGAGCTGCTGGCGGCGGTGGCCGACCCGGCCGACCCGCACTTCCTGGCCGGCTGGCCCGAACGCGTGCGGCTGATGCAGGAGCACTGGATCGGCAAGAGCGAGGGCGTTCGATTCGCCTTCACGCACGACATCCGCGACGCCGCGGGCGCACTCATCGGCGAAGGTCGGATGTGGGTCTTCACGACGCGCGCCGACACGATCATGGGCGTGACCTTCTGCGCCGTCGCGCCCGAGCATCCGCTGGCCACGCACGCGGCGGCGACCGACCCGCGGCTCGCGGCCTTCATCGCCGAGTGCGGCCAGGGCGGCAGCACCGAGGCCGAGCTGGCGACACAGGAGAAGAAGGGCCTTCCCACGGGAATGTTCGTGACCCATCCGCTGACCGGCGCGCGCGTCGAGGTCTGGGTCGGCAACTACGTGCTGATGGGCTACGGCGACGGTGCGGTGATGGGCGTGCCGGCGCACGACGAACGCGACTTCGCCTTCGCCCGAAAGTACGGCCTGGCGATCAAGCCGGTGGTGGCAGTCGAGGGCGTGCCGTTCTCCACCGACGCCTGGTCGGAGGCGTACGCCGACAAGCAACGCGGCCGCTGCGTCAACTCGGGCGCGGGCTTCGAGTTTCTCGATGGTCTGGACTGCAGGGCCGCGGTGGACAAGGTGGCCGAGTTGCTCGCAGCCAGGGGGCTGGGCCAGAAGAAGACCACCTGGCGGCTGCGCGACTGGGGCATCAGTCGCCAGCGCTACTGGGGCACGCCGATCCCGATCATCCACTGCACCGAATGCGGCGCGGTGCCGGTGCCCGAGGCCGACCTGCCGGTGCTGCTGCCCGAGGACCTGATCCCGGACGGCAGCGGCAACCCGCTGAACAAGTGCGCGGCGTTCCTGAACGTGGCCTGCCCGCGCTGCGGCAAGCCGGCGCGGCGCGAGACGGACACGATGGACACCTTCGTCGATTCGTCGTGGTATTTCATGCGCTACTGCGATCCGGCGAACGACCGGCAGATGGTGGCCGGCGGCACGCGCTACTGGATGCCGATGGACCAGTACATCGGCGGCATCGAGCACGCCATCCTGCACCTGCTGTACGCGCGCTTCTGGACCAAGGTCATGCGCGACCTCGGGCTCGTGACGATCGGCGAGCCGTTCACGAAGCTGTTGACGCAGGGCATGGTGCTCAACCACATCTACTCGCGCCGCAGCGACCAGACCGGCGTCGAGTACTTCTGGCCGCAGGATGTCGAGGACCTGCGCGACGAATCGGGCAAGGTCGTCGGCGCGACGCTGAAGAGCGACGGCTCGCGCGTCGACTACGAGGGCGTCGGCACGATGTCCAAGTCGAAGAACAACGGCGTCGACCCGCAGGCGCTGATCGACCAGTACGGCGCCGACACCGCGCGGCTGTTCGTGATGTTCGCCGCGCCGCCCGAGCAGACGCTCGAGTGGAACGACGCCGCGGTCGAAGGCGCACACCGTTTCCTGCGCCGGGTCTGGGCCTTCGGCGCCCGGCACGCCCAGGCGCTGCGCGGCGCTGCGGCGACGCTGCCGCCGGTGCCCGCGCTGGACGACGACGCCAAGGCGCTGCGCCGTGAAGTGCACGGCGTGCTGCGCCAGGTCAGCCACGACTACCAGCGCATGCAGTACAACACCGTCGTCTCCGGGGCGATGAAGCTGCTGAACGCACTCGACGGCTTCGCCGGCACCGGCGCCGAGGCCGACGTGGTGCGGCGCGAGGGCTTCTCAGTGCTGCTGCGCGTGCTCTACCCGGCGTGCCCGCACATCACGCACGGCCTGTGGTCGGCGCTCGGCTATGCCGCGCAGTTCGGCGACCTGCTCGACACGCCGTGGCCGCAGGTCGACGCGCAGGCGCTGGCCAGCGAAGAGATCGAGCTGGTGCTGCAGGTCGCCGGCAAGACGCGCGGCGCGATCCGCGTGCCCGCCGCGGCCGACCGCGCGGCGATCGAAGCGGCCGCGCTGGCCGCGCCCGAGT
>JBBIPS010000237.1:0-5384 GCA_037442725.1 Burkholderiales bacterium
CAGCGGCCAATACACTGCCGCTCGTCTACAACGGATCGACTCGCTTCGCGTCGCCGATCCCAGGTCGCTCCAGGCTCATACCTGGATTGGAAAAGACTGACGGAATGCTGCGGAGGGATCGCCGCGGATCGCCGCGCATCGTCGCGCCTCGTGCCAGCGCGCCGTGAGGACACGGGGCGGCGCGCGCCCGGGCTTGGCCAGCCGCCCGCGGCGGCACGACCCGTCAGCGCGTCACCAGCGTCAGGCGGCGCGGTGCGGTGCGCGGTGCGCGGCGCACGCGCGCATCGAAGCTGCGCGCGTCCAGCGCCGGCGCGTACAGGAAGCCCTGGAACTGGTCGCAGCCGAGCTCGCGCAGGAAGCGGCGCTGCGCCTCGGTCTCGACACCTTCGGCGATGACCTTCAGATCGAGCGCACGCGCCATCTGGATGATCGCGCGCACGATCGCCGCGTCGCTGTCGGCGCCGGGCAGGCCGGTGACGAAGCTGCGGTCGATCTTGAGCCGGCCGATCGGGAAGCGCTTGAGGTAGGCCAGGCTCGAGTAGCCGGTGCCGAAGTCGTCGATCGCCAGTTGCACCCCGAGCTCGGCGAGTTGCGACAGCCGCGCCAGGGCCTCGTTGGCATCGTGCACCAGGATCGACTCGGTCAGCTCGAGTTCGAGCAGCCGGCCCGGCAGCTCGTGTTCGCGCATCAGCGCGGCGACGCGCTCGATGAAGTCGGCCTGCTGGAACTGCAGCGCCGAGACGTTCACCGACACCGGCACCGCCAGGCCGGCGGCGTGCCAGGCGGCCGCCTGCCGCACCGCCTGCACCAGCACCCAGTCGCCGATGGCGATGATGAAACCGGAGTCCTCGGCCACCGGGATGAACTCGGCCGGCGAGACCTCGCCCAATTCGCGGTCATGCCAGCGGATCAACGCCTCGGCGCCGATCACCGCGCCGCTGCCCAGGTCGACCTGCGGCTGGTAGGCCAGCCGCAGGCGGTGGCTGGTCAGCGCCTGGCGCATCGCGTGGTCGAGCCGCATGCGCCGGCGCAGGTCGGCGTCGTGACGCGGCTGGTGGAAGCGAAAACCGGCGTGGCCGCCTTGCTTGGCGCGCTGCATCGCCGTTTCGGCGTGGCGCACCAGCTGGTCGCTGTCGCTGCCGTCGGCCGGGTACAGCGCGATGCCGATGCTGCAGGTCAGCGTGAACTGCAGGCCGTCCACGGCGCACGGTTGCGCGATGGCGTCCAGCGCCCGCCGCGCTGCGATCTCCGCGCCGCGATGATCGGCCTCGTGCACCAGCAGCGCGAACTGGTCGCCGCCGACGCGCGCCACCAGGTCGCCCTGGCGCAGGCAGGTCTTCAGCCGTTCGGCGGCGTCGAGCAGCACCTGGTCGCCGACCTCGTGGCCGAGGCTGTGGTTGACCTGCTTGAAGCGATCCAGGTCGAGGATCAGCAATGCCAGCGTGCCGCCGCTGCGCCGGGCGTGGCGGATCGACTCGCCCAACGCCTGGCTGATCTGGCGCCGGTTGAACAGGCCGGTCAGGCCGTCGGTGGTCGCCAGCGCCTCGATGCGCCGGCCGGCCTGCACCAGTTCGGTCTGGTCGCGAAACGACCAGACGCGCCCGCTCGGGCGCCCGCGGCAGCGCTGCGGCTGCGTCACGCGTTCGATGACCTGGCCCGAGTGCAGGACGATGCGCTCGCTGGCCTGCAGCAGCGTGGCCTCCTGGATCGCTGCCAGCCGGCGCTGGTAGGTCTCGGGGTCGACCACGCTGCGCCGCATCCAGTCGTAGACGGCGTCGTCGTGGCGCTGCGTCAGCAGCTCCTCGGGCAGGCCCCAGATCTGCGCGAAGCGGCGGTTGAAGGCGCGGATGCGTCCGGCCAGGTCGGTGACCAGGATGCCGTCGGCGGTCGATTCGAGCGTGGCCTGCAACTCGGCCAGCGCGGTCTCGCGGTCGTCCTGCTGGCGCTGCAGTTCGCTGCGGTCGTGCACGGTGACCAGGTGGTGGCCGACGTGGCCGCCCGCGCCGAGGGCCAGGCCGCGGATGCGACGCGTGACCTGCACGACGCGGCCGTCGCTGCCGACCAGCACGGTGTCGGATTCGAGCGCGGCCGCGTGTCCGGCGCGCACATCGTCCCAGAACGCCAGGTCTTCGGGCGTGGCGATCAGCGCGTGCGCCGGCGCGCCCGTCATGGTCTCGGCGGTCCTGCCCAGCAGCGCGAGCGCGGCGGCATTGCTCGCGCACACCGTGAGCGTGCGGCCGTCGACGATCCATGCCGGGTCGCCGAGCGCGTCGAGCAGCGCCCGCCAGGCCAGCAGCAGCGGCAGGTCGGGCGGGGACTTCACGCCGCCCGCGCCTGCGCGCTGTCGTTGGCTGCCGGCAGCGCCGGCTCGAAGAAGTAGACGACGCGCGGTCGCGGCGAGAGGTAGTCGCGTGCCGCCGACGGCAGTTGCGCCGCCTTCAGGCTGCGCCGCACGCCGAGGTCGGGATGGGCGTCCAGGTCGAGCAGCAGCGCCTCGTCGGCTGGCACCTCGGGGTCGCACACGCGCACGCGCGGCTTGAGCGGGCGCGACGAGTTGACGCTGACGACGACGGCGTAGCGCTCGTCGGTGAGCTGCACCACCGAGCCCGGCGGGTAAACGCCCATCATGCGGATGAAGGCGTTGAGCATGGTCGCGTCGAACTTGCTCCTGGCCTGCGCGAAGATCAGTGACAAGGCCTCGTGCGGCGTCAGTGCGTGCACCGGCAGCGCCGGGTTGCACAGGTTGTCGTAGCGGTTGACGAGCGCGACGATGCGCGCGGCGGCCGCCATGCGGTCGCCGTTCAGGCGCAGCGGGAAGCCGCTGCCGTCGACCATCTCGTGGTGCTCGGCCAGCACCAGCAGTGCGCCGCTCGTCAGGCCCATGCGCCGGCCCTGGCGCACGCCGTGTGCGACGTGCTCGCGGTACTGGGCGGTCTCGGTCGCGCCGAACTGGTCGTCGGCATGGCGCACGCGCTCGGGCAGCTCGAGCTTGCCGACGTCGTGCAGCAACGCACCGACGCCCAGGTCCAGCATCTCGTCGGCGCCGAAGCCGAAGACGCGGCCCATCAGCAGCGCGACGACGGCCACGTTCAGCGCGTGGTCGGCACCGCGCTCGCCCAGGCCCGCGTTGAGCACGCGCACGCACATCTCGCCGTCGACCATCATCTTGTCGAGCAGCGCGTGGGTGAGGCCCTCGGTGGTCTGGCGTGCGGCCTGCGGCTGCCCGACGATGTGGTCGACGGCCTCGGACCAGGCCAGGCCGGCCTCGGCGTACTGTTTCTCGCACAACTGCTCGGCGGCGCGCTGCTCGGCCAGCCGCTGGCGCCTGCGCTCGCGCTCACGCGCCGCGAGCTCGGCCTGGCCGTCGGCGCCGGCCACCTGCGCGGCCGCCGGCGTCATCGCCTCGGCCAGCGTCTGCCAGCGCTCCGACGCGGGCTCGTCGACATGGCTCTTGTCCGGGCTCCAGCGCACGCGCTCGATGCCGAGGCGGCGCAGCGTCTCGATCTGCTCGGGCGACGACAGCGCGAAGTTCGACAGCGCGAACGGGTGCGCCCACCAGCCGAGGTCGAGGTGGATGAACATGCCCACGCGGAGTTGTTCGATTTCAATCGTCGCCGACATCGCCCGGTTCCCGTCAAGGCGCAGGCCAGGCCCGGCCCGCATGGAGGGGATTTCGGCAGCCGGGCGCTGGAACTTGAAGCCACGCCGTCGAACCCCGCTGCGGCGCCGCCCGGTCCGACCGGCGCGTGACAAAACGCACACGCGCTCGGCCGCGCCGGCGGTCGAGCCGGTCGACGCGCCGCGACCGGCGGCGCGGCACCGGGGCAGTCCGGGCGCGCTGCGTCAGTGCTTGCCACGATTGAATCGGCGCACGCCGGCGCCTACGCTCGGCGTGTCCATCCTCGTCGCGGGCCCACGTTCATGAAGACCCAAGTCGTCATCGTCGGCGCCGGCCCGTCGGGCCTGCTGCTCGGCCAGCTGCTCGCCAGGGCAGGCATCGACAACCTCGTGGTCGAGCGCCAGAGCGCCGCGCACGTGCTGGGCCGCATCCGCGCCGGCGTACTGGAACAGGTGACGGTGGACCTGCTCGACGAGGCCGGCGTCGGCGCGCGCATGCACCGCGAGGGGCTGCCGCACGATGGCATCGAGCTGTGCTTCGGCGGCGTGCGCCACCGCGTCGACCTGCACGCGCTGACCGGCCGGCGCGTGACGGTGTACGGCCAGACCGAGGTCACGCACGACCTGATGGACGCGCGCGCGGCGGCCGGCCTGACCAGCGTGTACGAGGCCGCCAACGTCGCCGTCGACGGCTTCGGCAGCGGCACGCCGCGCGTTCGCTACGAGGTGGATGGGCGGGCGCACGAGGTCGAATGCGACTTCATCGCCGGCTGCGACGGCTTCCACGGCGTGTGCCGCGCCAGCGTGCCGGCCGCGCAGATCGCGCTGCACGAGAAGGTCTACCCGTTCGGCTGGCTCGGCGTGCTCGCCGACGTGCCGCCGGTGTCGCACGAGCTCATCTACGTCAAGCACGAGCGCGGTTTCGCGCTGTGCAGCCAGCGCAGCAAGGTGCGCAGCCGCTACTACGTGCAATGTTCGCTCGCCGACCATGCCGAGGACTGGAGCGACGCCGCCTTCTGGGCCGAGTTGAAGCGCCGGCTGCCGGCGCAGACCGCGGCGCACCTGGTCACCGGGCCCTCGATCGAGAAGAGCATCGCGCCGCTGCGCAGCTTCGTCGCCGAGCCGCTGCGCTTCGGCCGCCTGTTCCTGGCCGGCGACGCCGCCCACATCGTGCCGCCCACCGGCGCCAAGGGCCTGAACCTGGCAGCCACCGATGTCGGCTATCTGTGGCAGGCACTGGCCGAGCATTACCGCGGCAGCGACGCCGGCCTCGACGCGTACTCGCAGCGCGCGCTCGCGCGCATCTGGAAGGCCGAGCGCTTTTCCTGGTGGATGACCGGCCTGCTGCACGACTTTCCCGACCTCGGCAGCTTCGGTCACAAGATGCAGCTCGCCGAGCTGGACTACCTGTTCAGCTCGCAGGCCGCGCTGACCGCGCTGGCCGAGAACTATGTCGGGCTGCCGATGCACTGAGCGCGACCGTGGCCGTGCGGCGGCGGCTTGTGCCGCCCGGCTCAGGGCAAACACCGACCGCCGCGGGCGTGGCTTCGGGGGCAATCCCCGGATCGCGCCCGACGCGCGGGCGGCACAATGGACCACCGGCCGGAGTTCCGGCCGCCGAGCGCTGGCCCGACCACCGCTCGGCGCGAACGGCAACCTGCAGCTCAAAGACGGGCAGCTCTCCGGCTCGATCGGGCCGTCGCTCACCGCGGTGCTGGGCAGCAACACGCTCATCTCCGACAACCAGGTCGTCTTCAAAGACAACG
>JBBIPS010000238.1:0-5376 GCA_037442725.1 Burkholderiales bacterium
GCCGGGGCGCTTGCCGTCCACGTCGCCGGCCGTGGCCTGCTTGTACAGCGCGTAGATCTTCAGCAGCGTCGCGTTGTCGGGCTTGTCTGGCAGGGTCTTGCTCTGGGCAACGGCGGCTTCGAACTGGGTTTTCAGATTGGCCATGACGCTGGCTCCGGTGGGTGAGAATCGGTCTGGACGCCGGCGATGTTACCCAGCATCGTGAGCGCAGCCACCGCACCGAGGAGCCCAGCGATGAGCCGACCCACCACCCGTCGCATGTCGCGCGTCGACACCGCGTGGCTGCGCATGGACAGCGCGGCCAACCTGATGGTGATCGTCGGCGTCTGGGTCCTCGAGCCGCCGCTGGGCTACGACGCGCTGGTCGAGCGCGTGCAGTCCACGCTGCTGCAGTACGAGCGCTTTCGCGCCAGGGTCGTCGACGACGCGCTCGGCTACAACTGGGTCGAAGACCTTGCCTTCGACGTCCATGCCCACATCGTGCGCGAGCCGCTGCGGCGCCGGCGCGGCCAGACCTGGGACGAGGCGCTGCAGGCGCTGGTGGGACGCCTGGCCACCGAGCCGCTCGATCGGGCACGGCCGCTTTGGCGGATGCATCTGGTCGAGGACATGGACGGTCGCAGCGCGCTGGTCTGCCGCTTCCACCACTGCATCGCCGACGGCATCGCGCTGACGGCCGTCACGCTGGCGATGACCGATGGCGGTACCCCGCCGCCCGTGCCACCCGCCGCGGCCACCGATGAGACGGCCAGCCCGGTCGAGGACTGGTTGTCCGAGTCCGTGCTCAAGCCGCTGACGGGTCTGACGATCAAGGCCATCGGTCTGTCCGGCGAGGGACTGGCCAAGTCGATGGACGCGCTGGCCAACCCGGCGCAGCCGCTGCAGGGCTCACTCGACCTGGCGCGCGCCGGCGCGCAGGTGCTGCGTGACGCGGCCGGGCTGGCGCTGATGGCCGACGACTCGACGACCCGCCTGAAGGGCAAGGCGCTGCCGGGCAAGGTCGTGGCCTGGGGCACGCCGTTGCCGCTGGACGAGGTCAAGGCCATCGGCCGCGCGCTGGGCTGCTCGGTCAACGACGTGCTCCTGGCCGCGGTGGCCGGCGCCATCGGCGACTACCTGCGCGACAAGGGCGACGACACCGCCGGGCAGGAGATCCGCGCGATGGTGCCGGTCAATCTGCGCCCGCTCGAACAGGCACACGAACTGGGCAACCGCTTCGGGCTGGCGCCGCTGCTGCTGCCGATCGGCGTCACCAACCCGGTCGAGCGCGTCTACGCCGTGCGCCGGCGCATGGACGAGTTGAAGGGCGGCTACCAGCCGGTGCTGGCCTATGCGCTGCTGGCGCTGGCCGGGCTGCTCGTCAAGCCGGCGCAGGACGCGCTGCTGAACCTGTTCTCGCGCAAGGCCACCGCGGTCATGACGAACGTGCCCGGGCCGACCAAGCCGCTCACTTTCTGCGGCAGCACGATCCGCCAGATACTGGTCTGGGTGCCGCAGTCGGGCGACATCGGTGTCGGCGTCAGCATCCTCAGCTACGCCGGCGGCGTGCAGTTCGGCCTCATCACCGACAGCCACCTGTGCCCCGATCCGCAGGCCATCATCGCGCGCTTCGAGCCCGAGTTCGACAAGTTGCTGTGGCTGACGATGATGCTGCCGTGGGGCCAGGCCTGACCGGTCGAGTCCCGAGGGGCCAGGCAGACCTGGGGCGCCCCGGCGTTGGCTCCGCAGCGCCCTCGGGCCGACGGCGCGCTGCGCGGCCGCAGGTCGATCACCCGCCCTCGTCGCCGGGCAGCGGCGCTGGCGTTGGCACAGGCGCTGGTCCGTCAGCGGGATCCGCGCCGGCGCCCGGCGCAGATGCCGGCGCGGGCGTCGGCACGTCGAAGCGGTGCGAGCGCATGCCGCTGCGCAGGTAGCGGTTGTTGTGGTTGACGCGAGGCAGGAAGCGGGCCAGTTCGCTCAACGCCATCTGGTAGACCTCGCGTTTGAACTCGATCACCAGGTCGAGCGGGACCCAGTAATCGTTCCAGCGCCAGGCATCGAACTCGGGGTGGTCGGTGGCGCGCAAGTCGAGGTCGCTGTCGTGCCCCATCAGGCGCAACAGGAACCAGATCTGCTTCTGGCCGCGGTAGTGGCCGCGCGCATCCCTGCGAATGAAGTTGTCGGGCACCTCGTAGCGCAACCAGTCGCGCGTGCGCGCCAGGATGCGCACGTGCTCGGGGCGCAAGCCGATCTCTTCGTGCAACTCGCGCAACATCGCCTGCTCGGGCGACTCGCCGTAGTCGATCCCGCCCTGGGGGAACTGCCACGAATGGGTCCGCAGCCGCTTGCCCCAGAACACCTGGTTGCGCGGGTTGAGCAGGACGATGCCGACGTTGGGCCTGAAGCCTTCCCTGTCGAGCATAATCAAACCTCGATTTCTGGATTGAAATAATTATTGCACCGGCGGCTCCCGGAGAGTGGACTCCGGCTTTCCCGCGTGTTGCGCCGGCCCGTGGCGGCCCGCCGCCTCACGGTCTCTTCGGCTCGGCGCGTCGGTGGCCTGGGCCGCCCGAATCGGGGCCGGCCGGCGTGCCACCCCGCGGTGACCCGTCGGCCCGCGCGGCGTCGCGCGCAACCCCCACCCGCCATCACCCATGAAAGCCTCGCAGTTCTTCATCGCCACCCTGAAGGAAGCGCCGGCCGACGCCGAAGTCGTCAGCCACCGGTTGATGCTGCGCGCCGGCATGATCAGGCGCCTGAGCGCCGGCATCTACAGCTACATGCCGATGGGGCTGCGCGTGATCCGCAAGGTCGAGGCCATCATCCGCTCGGAGATGAACCGCGCCGGCGCCGTCGAGTTGCTGATGCCGGTGGTGCAGCCGGCCGAGCTGTGGCAGGAGACCGGCCGCTTCCAGGCCTACGGTCCCGAACTGCTGCGGGTCAAGGACCGGCACGCGCGCGACTTCGTGATCCAGCCCACCAGCGAAGAGGTCATCACCGACATCGCGCGCCAGGAGTTGCGCAGCTACCGCCAGTTGCCGAGGAACTTCTACCACATCCAGACCAAGTTCCGCGACGAGCGCCGGCCGCGCTTCGGCGTCATGCGCGGGCGCGAATTCACGATGAAGGATGCGTATTCGTTCGACCGCGACGCGGCCGGGGCGGCGCGCAGCTACCAGGTCATGTTCGACGCCTACAAGCGCATCTTCGACCGCTTCGGGCTGCGCTATCGCGCGGTGGCAGCCGACACCGGCGCGATCGGCGGCGACCTGTCGCACGAGTTCCAGGTCATCGCCGACACCGGCGAGGACGCGATCGTCTATTGCCCGACCAGCGACTACGCGGCCAACATGGAGCTGGCCGAAGCGGTTGCGCCAGGCCCGCGCGGCGCGCCGACCGAGCCGCTGGCGCGCACCCCGACGCCAGGCAGGAGCACCTGCGCCGAGGTCGCCGCGCTGCTCGGCGTGCCGCTGCAGCGCACCGTGAAGTCGCTGGTGCTGGCCACCGACGAGAAGAGCCCGGCCGGCGACATCGTCCGGAGCACGGTCTGGCTGCTGCTGGTGCGCGGCGACCATGAGTTGAACGAAGTGAAGGCCGGCAAGGTCGAGGCTCTGAAGTGCGGCTTTCGCTTTGCCACCGCGGCCGAGATCGAGGACCACTTCGGCTGCCAGCCGGGCTACCTGGGGCCGATCGGGATGGCCAAGGCGGTCAAGGTGGTCGCCGACCGCACCGTGGCGGCGATGAGCGACTTCATCTGCGGTGCCAACGTGGCCGATGCCCACCTCACCGGAGTCAACTGGGGGCGCGACCTGCCCGAGCCCGACGTGGTGGCCGACATCCGCAACGTCGTCGCCGGTGATCCCGCGCCGGATGGCCGGGGCGTGCTCGCGATCCAGCGCGGCATCGAGGTCGGCCACGTGTTCTACCTCGGCACGCGCTACTCGGCGCCGATGAAGGCGACTTACCTGGACGAGGCCGGCCAGCCGCAGTTGATGGAGATGGGCTGCTACGGCATCGGTGTCACGCGCATCCTGGGCGCCGCGATCGAGCAGGATCACGACGAGCGCGGCATCATCTGGCCGGTCGCGATCGCGCCCTTCACCGTGGTGCTCTGCCCGATCGGCTACGAGCGCAGTGCCGAAGTGCGCGCCGCCGCCGATCGCCTGCACGACGAGCTGGCTGCGCTCGGCATCGACGTGATCCTCGACGACCGCGGCGAGCGCCCGGGCGCGATGTTCGCCGACTGGGAACTCATCGGCGTGCCGCTGCGCGTCGTCGTCTCGGATCGCGGCCTGAAGGCCGGCACGGTCGAACTGCAGGGGCGGCGCGACGCGCAGGCTGTCATGACGGCGCTGGCCGATGTCGTGGCAAGCGTGAGCGAGCGGCTCGCCGCATGACGATTTCGTGCCGGCGGGTATCGAGCGCGGCCCCGGCCGAGTGAGCGGGGTGTGCCGGCCGGGACGCGCCTGCAGCGCACGCTGGCTCGTCGCGAACCGGTGGCTCCTTCTGGCCTGGCGCTGCTCGCGACACCATCAGCAGCAGTCGACGCAGAGATGAGCGGCCTGCCGATGTACCGCGGGCTGCCTCGGCGCCAACTGCTGACGGCCCTGGCTGCGGCGCTGTGCGCGCCGGCCGGACCGGCGCGTGCCGGCGCGCAGGCCGAGGAACCGCTGGCCGACTCGGTGCGCACGGCGCTGTCCGCGGCGATCGCCAGCGCCGCGCCACCGCACCCCAGCTTCGATCGCATCGACGCGCGCCTGCTCTACCTGCGCTGGCTCGCGACGCTGAGCCAGCGTCTCAAGCGTCGCATGAGCGAGGCCACCACGCGTATCGAGTTCCTCGAGACGCTGTGGTACGAGAGCAAGCGCGCCGGGCTGGAGCCCGAACTGGTGCTCGGGCTGATCCAGGTCGAAAGCGGCTTTCGCAAGTACGCGATCAGCAGCGCCGGCGCGCGCGGTTACATGCAGGTCATGCCGTTCTGGACCCGCGCGATCGGCGACGGCGAAGCGGCGCGCCTGTTCCACATGCAGACCAACCTTCGCTTCGGCTGCGTCATCCTGCGCTACTACCTCGACCAGGAGCGCGGTGACCTGCGCCTGGCGCTCGGGCGCTACAACGGCAGCCGGGGCCGCGACGAGTACCCCACCGCCGTGCTCGCGGCCAGGCGCCAGTGGCTGGCGTGAGCCGCGCCGGCACGCGCGCGCTCGGAACCCGGGATCGCCGCCGATGCGCCGCGCCGTCCACGCAGGCTCAGCGGCGCAAACCGGCCCAGGCGCGCGGCATGGCGCCGGCCGCGCCGAGCAGCGACAGCACGCGCTCGACGCTGTCGTCGACCAGTGCTTCGATGCTCGCCGGCCGATGGTAGAAGGCTGGCAGCGGCGGAATGATGATGCCGCC
>JBBIPS010000239.1:0-5367 GCA_037442725.1 Burkholderiales bacterium
GCGGCCCGTTTCCGTATGGCAAGGACGGCATCGTGTTCGGCAATCGAGAGCACCAGTTGCCGCGACGCGAGCGCGGCTTCTACCATGAGTACACGGTACCGACTCCAGGCGCGCGCGACCGCGGCGCCAGGCGCATCGTCTGCGGTGGTAGCCAGCCGTTGCGCCCCGAAGCCTGTTTTTACTCGGACGATCACTATGCAAGCTTCAGGCTCATCGCGCAGTGATCGTCGCTCGACCCGGATCCAATCTGACCCCAGGAGGAACGCGGCCATGCAACTGCAAACCGTCCGTCCCAACATCGTTCAAGCCATCCGCGCCTACCGCGTCGAAGACCTGATGCAGGCCGCCGACGACGCGGGCCAGCATTTCCTGTACGCCAATCTGACCGACGCGCAGTCGAAGCAGGACGTGCTGGAGAAGATCGCCGAGTCGTTCCTGTTCCCGGCCCACTTCGGCAAGAACCTCGATGCGCTGTTCGACTGCATGACCGATCTGGTGCACCGCGCCGGCGCACAACCCGGCTTCATCGTGGTGCTCGAACAGTTGCCCGACAACCCGCGCTTCGACCGTGAGGCGCGCGAGCAGTTGCTCGACGTGTTCCGCGAGGCGGCCGATTTCTGGGCCGAGCGCCGCGTTCCGTTCCGCTGCTTCTATTCGTTCTCGGTCGCGCGCGGCGCCGACGCCAGCGCGTGGGAACGCGTCAACGAGCTGACTCAGATGCAGGACAAGCCCGCGCCGCGGCCGGTGCCCAAGAATGGCAGCAACCCGAACTTCGGCATGAACATGCCGTTGATGAGCAGCGCCTTCGACACGGCAATGTGGGTCAACGCCGCCTGAGAGGCTGAGACGACCCCCACGCGGACGACACGTCAGTGCTCGGACTGCGGGCGCTCCTGGCGCCCGGACGGTGCCGTCCACGAAGACGCCCGGCCAACTGCCGGAGCCAGGTCCGCCAGCGCTTGCGCCAGCGCCACGTACTCGGCCACAGGCACTTCCTCGGCACGGCGCTGCAGGTCGAAGCGGCCGCTGAAGCTGCGCTCGTCGAGCCAGCGCCCCAGCGCGTGGCGCAGCAGCTTGCGCCGCTGCGAGAACGCCGTGGTCACCAATGCGCGCAGCAGCGCTTCGTCGAGCACCGGCGCCGGCTCGAGCGGGCGCATGCGCACAACCGCCGAATCGACGCGCGGCGGCGGCTCGAACGCGGCTGAGGGCACGTCGAGCAGGGACTCGATGGCGTAGCGCCATTGCAGCATCACGGTCAGCCGGCCGTAGTCCTTGCCGCCCGGGCCGGCCGCCATGCGCTGCACCACGTCGCGCTGCAGCATGAAATGCTGGTCCTGCACCGACGCAGCTGCGCCCAGCAGGTGGAACAGGATCGGCGTCGAGATGTTGTAGGGCAGGTTGCCGACGAGCCGCAGCGGCCCGGCGTCGGATGCAGCGAGCGCCGCAAAGTCGACTTTCAGCGCGTCGGCTTCGATCACCGCGACCCCCTGGCGCCGGCGCCAGCGCGCTGCCAGGTCGCGGTCGAGTTCGATCACGGTGAGCGCGCCGCAGCGCTCCAGCAACGGTTGGGTCAGCGCGCCCAGCCCGGGGCCGATCTCGACCAGCAGCTGGCCGTGGCGCGCATCGATCGCTTGCACGATGGCTTGGATCACCCCCGGGTCGACCAGGAAGTGCTGGCCAAAGCGCTTGCGCGCGACGTGTGCCATGCGCTCAGCGCCCCACGGCGGGAGGCCGGCGCCGGACCATCACAGCGGCGGCTCGCGCAGCTCGATGTAGGCGCGCAGCCGCAGCTCGCGCGTCCAGTCGGCGTAGGCCTGCTCGAACTTCTGCTCGCGCAGCACGTTGCGCGCCTGCTCGCGCACCTGCTTGGGATCGAGCGCGACGTCGCGGCGCTCCTGCACCTGGATCAGGTGCACGCCGAAGCGAGACACCAGCGGAGCCGAGATGCTGCCGACGGCCAGGCGGTTCATGGCCTCCTCGAACTCGGGCACGAAACTGCCCGGCGCGGTCCAGCCCAGGTCACCGCCGGCAGCGGCCGAGCCGTCCTCGGACATCTCGCGCGCAACGTCCTCGAATCGACGCTCGCCGCGCTCGATCTGCCGACGTACCTGCTCGAGCCGCCGGCTGACGGCTTGCGCCGACGCGCGCTCCGACACGCGCAGCAGGATGTGGCGAGCATGCGTCTGCGTCACCTTGAAGGCCGCGCCTTCCTGCCGGTCGATCAACTTGAGGATGTGCCAGCCGGCGGCGCTGCGCACCGGCTGCTTGACGATCTCGCCCACCGCCAGGCCGCGCGCCGTCTCGACGAACAGGTCGGGCAGGCGGCGCGCGGGGCGGCGCCCGATCTCGCCGCCGGCAGCGCGATTGCCGTCCTCCGACATCTCGCGCGCCACCCGCGAGAAATCCTCGCCGGCGTGCACCCGTGCGAGCGCGCGCTCGATGAGCTCGCGGCGCTGTGCTGCCACGGCGTCGTTCGCGCCCTCGGGCACGGTGACGAGAATCTGCGCCAGGTTCAGCTCGACGTCGGCGGCCGAGTCGGCACGCTGCGTCTGGACGAGGTGATCGATCTCGGCGTCGGTGATGCTGATGCGTGAATTCACCTCGCGTTCGCGCATGCGCTCGACCAGCAACTGGTCGCGCAGGTTGTTGCGGAAGTGCGCGAAGTCCATGCCCTCGGACTGCAGCCGCTCGCGCAACTGCGGCAGCGTCAGCTGGTTCTGCGACGCGATGTTGGCCACCGCCCGGTCGAGCTCGATGTCGTCGACGCGCGCACCGCTGTCGCGCGCGGCGGTCACCTGAGCGCGCTCGTCGATCAGTGCGTCGAGCACCTGCTTGCGCAGCGCTTCGTCGGCAGGCAGCCGCGCACCCGTGCGTTGCGCGTCGGCACGCACGCGCGCGACGCGCTGCTCGACCTCAACCGCCGTCACCGACTCGGTGTTGACCACGGCGACGATGTAGTCGCCGTTGCGCGCCTCACGTGCCGACTGCGCCGCCACGGGCGGTGGCAGCAGCACGACCAGGGCGGGCAACAGGGCCAGTGCCGCCAGGGCGAACGCGCGCGCGCAGGAGCTTCGATAGTGATCGGTCATGGGTTGCCATCGAGGGGTGCGGCGCCGCGCGATTCACGCAACAGCCGATAGCCGGGGATATTGTCCTTCAACACCTGCAGCGGGTTGGAGCCCAGGCGCGACAGTCCGACCAGCTCGAGCTGCAGCAGCAGTCGCGTGGTGGCTTCGCTGCGCCCGGTGGACAGGCGTTCGGCGACGACGCGACCGATCCAGCAGCCGGCGTCGTACTCGGCACCGACGATCGAGTCGGTCAGGCGGCTGTCCGGCAGGCTGTAGTTGACGCGGCCGACGGCGTACAGCGTGCCGCCGCAGCCGCCAGCCGCGCCCACCGGCCGGGATGTGCCACGGTAGACCGGCCACTGCCAGCCCAGCTCGAGCTGCCGGGACAGCCCCGGCGCGAGCCGGTAGCCGGCGCTCACCGTACGCAGCGGCCCGGGCGAGAAGCGCGCGCCGACGATCGAGCGCTCGACGCGCTGGCTGTCGGGGTTGTACTGCAGCACTGCGTCGAGCTGCCAGGAGCGCAGCATCGAGGTCGAGGCTTCGAGCAGCAGGTCCGACACCTTCTGCCGCAGCGGCGCTGCGTCGTCGGGCAGCACGACGCGCTGGTCGCGCAGCCGCAAGCGCTGCGCCAGGCCGAGCCGCAGCGTCTCGGCGCCGGTGGCGGCGTCGACCAGCCGCGTCGTCACGCCGGCGGTGAGCTGGTGTGCGTCGGAGACCCGGTCGATGCCGGTGAACGCGTTCTCGGCATAGGCCGAGATGACATTGAAATCGCGTTCGGCAGAGTCGTAGTTGGGCAGGCCGCTCTGGTCGCGGTACGGCGTGTTGACGTAGAGCAGCCTCGGCTCGAGGGTCTGCCTTTGCCGTTGGCCGAACCAACGGCTGTCACGCTCGAACACCATGCCGGCATCGATGCTGGCGGTCGGGATCAGGCGCGACGCATGGCGCACGCCGCCGTTGGCCTGGTCGGTCGCGTACGCTGCGCCATTGAACGTCAGCTTGGGTGCCAGCCACCAGCCGGCGTCACCCCAGGTGCGGCTGAGCTGGCCCAGCGTGTGCCAGCGCCAGCCGGTCGGCAGGCCCGGCGACGCGCTCGCATCGGGACGTGTGAAACGGTTGACTTCGGTCTCCAGGGCAAGGCGCAGGCCACCGACCATCGTGGGCATCAGGCGCGCGCCGAGCTGAGGACTGCGCTCGTAGGGCGCGACGATCGCACCCGCCGCATCGCTGGCCTGCAGCACCTGCCACTGCTGCACGCGGGCGTAGACCCGTGCCGCGCCGATGGAGGTGGCCAGGTCGCGCTCGGCGCGCAGGTCAAACGGCAGCAGGCGCGGCGTGATGCTGGGCACGGCGCGCGCAAAGTCCTTCCAGTACGCATCGTCGGAGACGCGCAACAGGTTCACCCGGTAGCGCAGACCGGCACCGCTGTCGCCTTCGTGCTCGAGCATCCAGGCATTGCGCGAGCGGCCGGCCACCTTGTCGTCGGGCAGCAGGTCCACATCGATTCGACCCCTGTCGTGCGCTTCGAGGTAGCGAAATTCGGCCTGGGCACCGATGCCCCGGCGCGTCAGCACCGTCGGCGTCAAGGTGGCATCGCGGTTGGGCGCGAGGTTCCAGTAGTAGGGCATGCCGAAGGTGAAACCGCTGCGGCTGTCCAGCCCGACGCTGGGCGGCAGCCAGCCCGACTTGCGGTCGTCGGTGAGCGGGAAACTCAGGGCCGGCAGGCCCAGGATCGGCACGCCGAGGAAGCGCAGCACCGCGCCCTCGGCCAATCCTTCGTTGGCGTCGAAGTCGAGCTTGACGCGGTTGGTGCTGAGCAGCCAGTCGGGGTCTGCGGAGCCATCGCGCGGACAGCTCGAATAGACCGCGTGCTGCGCCACCGAACGCGACGCATCGAGGAAGTCGACACGCTCGGCGCGCCCGCCTGCGCCGAGCGCGGTGAACTCGAACCCCGGGTTCAGGAAGAAGCCCTCGAAGCGCTGCAGCTTCAACTGCAGCACGGGGCCGTGGTACACGCTGCCCTCACGGCTGATGCGCACATTGCCGCGCGCGACGGCCAGGTCCTCGGCGCTGTCGTAGCTGATCCGGTCGGCGCGGATCACGCTGCCGGCGCGGCGCAATTCGGCATCCCCCTCGGCCACCGCCTCCAGGTCCGGGCGCGCACGCAACGCGTCGGCACGCAGGATGATGGGTCGCTGGCGCGCCTGCTCGCCACGCAAAGCGGCAAAGCGCCGCTCCACCTCGGCAAACCAGGGCTGGCTCGCATAGGCCGGCCGGGTGAAGTCCGGCAGGAAGAAGAGGT
>JBBIPS010000240.1:0-5355 GCA_037442725.1 Burkholderiales bacterium
CGAGCAATTTTCCGGCTCCCCGGCACCGGCCGGCACCGGGCGCCGCCGGTCGACGCCCGGGCGGCAAACCCGGCCGGCTGCCGCCCTCCAGGACGGCCTCGGTCCGGCGCCAGGCGCGTGCGGCCTGCGTCGCGCGCGCTGCCGGCGGCTCGGAATAACACCCCCGCGGCGGCGCTTTTCGGGTCTTGGCCGGGTTCGACTTCGGGCCACCATCGCGGCATCACCGACCTGGAGCGTGGACATGATCCGTTCGCTGTGGATTTCGAAGACCGGCATGGAAGCGCAGCAGACCCAGCTCGACACCATCGCCCACAACCTGGCCAACGCGGCGACCAACGGCTACAAGCGCGGCCATGCGGTGTTCGAGGACCTGATGTACCAGAACCTGCGTCAGGCCGGCGCCAACAGCTCGGAGCAGACCACGCTGCCCACCGGGCTGCAGATGGGGCTGGGCGTGCGCTCGGTGGCGATGGCGCGCAACTTCACGCAGGGCAACCTGCAGCAGACCGGCAACAATCTCGACCTCGCGATCAAGGGCAACGGCTTCTTCCAGGTGCAGATGCCCGACGGCACCACGGCGTACACGCGCGACGGCTCGTTCCAGGTCAGCGCGCAGGGCCAGATCGTCACCAACGACGGCTACACCGTGCAGCCGGGCATCACGATCCCGCCCAATGCGCAGTCGGTGACGGTGGCCAGCGACGGCAACGTCAGCGTCACGCTGCCCGGGCAGACCGGGCCGCAGAACGTCGGCCAGTTGCAGCTCGCCGGATTCATCAACCCGTCCGGGCTCGACCCGCGCGGCGAGAACCTGTTCAGCGAGACCGCCGCGTCGGGCTCACCGTCCTCGGGCGCACCGGCGTCGAACGGACTCGGCGCGCTGGCGCAGGGCTTCGTCGAGACCAGCAACGTCAACGTCGTCGAGGAACTGGTGACGATGATCCAGACCCAGCGCGCCTACGAGATCAACTCCAAGGCGATCCAGACCTCCGACCAGATGCTGCAACGTCTGGCGCAACTGTGAACGAGCGCACGGTGACGGCTTCGACTCACTTGCGTTCGACGACGGCGCGGGTCGCTGCCATGGCCGCGCTGGCCTTGGCGCTCGGCGGCTGTGCCAACCTGGACCGCATCGCCCGGCTGCCGCCGGTGGACGTGGTTCAACCCACCGCCGCGCTGCCGTCCGCGTCGGCGCAGGCCGCGCCGGTCAACGGCGCGATCTTCCAGGCCGGCAACTACCGCCCGCTGTTCGAGAACCACCGCGCGCGCCTCGTCGGCGACACGCTGATGGTGCAGATCGCCGAAAAGGTCAGCGCGGTGCAGAAGTCCACCAGTACCGTCGACAAGAGCGGCGCGCTCGACGGCGCGATCACCGCGCTGCCGGGCATCAAGAGCAACTCGTTCGGCCGCGCCGGCATCGGCGGCAGCGGCAGCAACACCTTCAGCGGCAAGGGCACGACCGAGAACAGCAACGACTTCTCGGGCACCATCACCGCCACCGTGGTGCAGGTGCTGCCCAACGGCCACCTGGTCGTCTCGGCCGAGAAGCAGATCGGCGTCAACGCCAACGTCGACGTGCTGCGCTTCTCGGGCCAGGTCGACCCGCGCGCGATCGCGCCGGGCAACGTCGTGCAGAGCACCCAGATCGCCAACGTGCGCATCGAGCAGCGCGGCCGCGGCCAGCAGGCCGAGGCGCAGTCGATGGGCTGGCTGGCGCGCTTCTTCCTCAACCTGCTGCCGGTCTGATGCGCATGCCGGGACTGCCGCAACGTCTGCCCGAAGGCATGGCCATGTCGACCCGCACCGACCGACTCGTGCGCCTGATCGTGCTGCTCGGCCTGTTCGCCGCCGGCGCGGCGCTGTGGTGGCCGGTGCAGGCCGCCACGCGCATCAAGGAGGTGGCCAGCGTGCAGGGCGTGCGCAGCAACCAGCTGACCGGCTTCGGCCTCGTCTTCGGCCTCGACGGCACCGGCGACCAGTCGACCCAGGCGCCTTTCACGCCGCAGGCGCTGGCCGCCTTCCTGCAGCAGAACGGCATCACGCTGCCGCCGGGGGTGACGATGCAGCCGCGCAACCTGGCCTCGGTCGTCGTCACCGCGGACCTGCCGCCGTTCGCCCAGCCGGGCCAGCGCATCGACGTCAACGTCTCGTCGGCCGGCAACGCCAAGAGCCTGCGCGGCGGCCTGCTGCTGGCCACCGCGCTGCGCGGCGCCGACGGCCAGATCTACGCCATCGCGCAGGGCAACCTGATCGTCGGCGGCGCCGGCGCGTCGGCGGGTGGCTCGAAGGTGCAGATCAACCACCTGGCCGCCGGTCGCGTGCCCGAGGGCGCGACCGTCGAGCGCGCAGTGCCGACCTCGCTCGGCCGGGGCGACTCGCTGCAGCTCGACCTCAGCGCCAGCGACTACGCCACCGCGCGCGCGGTGGCCGACGCCATCAACACGGCCAAGGGTGCCGGCGTGGCGCAGGCCGTCGACGGCCGCGTCGTCCAGGTGCACCTGCCGGCGGGCGCCGACGCGCGCGTGGCCTTCCTGGCCGACATCGAGAACCTGCCGGTGACGCTGGCCCGGCCGGCGGCGCGCGTGGTGCTCAACGCGCGCACCGGCTCGGTGGTGATGAACGAGGCGGTCACGCTCGGCGAGTCGGCGGTGGCGCACGGCTCGCTGTCGGTGACGATCAGCTCGACGCCGGTAATCAGCCAGCCCGCCCCGCTGTCGCAGGGAACGACGACGGTCAGCGAGAAGGCCGACATCTCGATCCGCAGCCAGGGCGGTTCGCTGATCCAGTTGCCCGCCAGCGCCAGGCTGGCCGACGTCGTCAAGGCGCTGAACTCGCTCGGCGCGACGCCGCAGGACCTGCTCGCAATCCTGCAGGCGATGAAGGCCGCCGGTGCGCTCAAGGCCGAACTGGAGGTCATCTGAGATGACCCCGCACGGCGGCCCGCGGCGAGGATTTCCACACGGCATGCAGGCGCGCAGCGCCCCGCCTGCCCGGCTGCGCAGCGACGTCCGCGCGCCGCGATCGTGCCCTCGAGGCCGCACGCCATGACGGCGCTGCCGATCGGCGGCGCCGGGGCCGCACTGGCCGGCGACAGCCGCAGCCTCGACGCGCTGCGGCTGACCGCAGGGCGCGACCCCAGGGCCGCGATCAAGGAGGCGGCCCGGCAGTTCGAATCGCTCTTCATGCAGGAGCTGATGAAGAGCATGCGCGCGGCCACGCCGGCGTCGGGGCTGCTCGACAACGAGGCCAGCCGACTCGGCACCGAGATGCTCGACACCCAGCTCGCGACGAAGATGGCGGGCCAGCCGGGCGGCCTGGCCGAGATCATCGCGCGCCAGCTCGAACGCCAGATGAGCCTGTCGCCCGGGCCGATCCCGTCGACGACGAGCGCCAATCGCAGCCTGCCGGTCGCGGGCGCGCCCGATGCGCTGCCGCACATCCCCGAGAAGAGCGCCGCCGGCTTCATCCAGCAGCACCGCGACGCCGCCGCCGCGGCCCAGGCGCGCACCGGCATACCGGCCGCGTTCATGCTCGCGCAGGCCGCGCATGAGACCGGCTGGGGCCGCAGGGAGATCATCGGCAGCGACGGCACGGCGTCGAACAACCTGTTCGGCATCAAGGCCGGTGCCGGCTGGCACGGCCCGACCGTCGACGTGACGACCACCGAGTACCTGGCCGGCCAGCCGCGCAAGGTGGTGCAGAGGTTCCGCGCCTACGCCAGCCATGCCGAATCGTTCGCCGATTACGCGCAGTTGATGCAGCACAGCCCGCGCTACGCGGGCGTGGCCGCCGCCGGCTCCGATGCCAAGGCCTTCGCCAGCGGCCTGCAGCGCGCCGGCTATGCCACCGACCCCGCCTACGCCGCCAAGCTCGGCCGCGTGATCGACACCACGCTGCGCCTGCAGCGCACGCTGGCCTGAACGCGACCACCCAGGGAGCACGACGATGTCGACCTCGATGCTGATGTCGCTGGGAACGAGCGCGCTGGCTGCGTCGCTGGCCCAGTTGCAGACCACCAGCAACAACATCGCCAACGCCAACAGCCCCGGCTACTCGCGCCAGCAGGTGCAGCTCGCGCCGAGCGAAGGCCAGTTCTCGGGCTCGGGATTCTTCGGCCGCGGCGTGACGGTGCAGACCGTGAGTCGCGCCTCGAACCTGTTCCTCACCAGCCAGGCGGCGGCGGCGAGTTCGGCCGCCGGCGCCGACGGCGCCAGGCGCGACATGCTGCGCCAGCTCGAGGGCGTCTTCGGCAGCGGCGCGGCCGGACTCGGGCAGTCGGCCACCAACCTGTTCAACGCCTTTGCCGACCTCGCCGCGGCGCCGTCGGACCTGTCGGCACGGCAGGCGGTGCTGGCGCGGGTCGAGGACTTCGTCTCGCTGGCACGCTCGGACTTCGGGCAGCTCGGCATGCTGCAGGCCAACGCCGCGCAGGACGTGCGCAACTCGATCCAGGACGTCAACACGCTGGCCGCGCAGGTCGCCGAGCTGAACGGGCGCATCGCCACCGCGCGTGGCACCGGCCACGCGCCCAACGACCTGATGGACGCGCGCGACCAGCTCGTCAGCCGCATCAGCGCGCAGGTCGAGGTGCACACCATCGACGCCGCCGACGGCAGCACCAGCGTCTTCGTCGCCGGCGGCCAGAGCCTGGTGCTCGGCGGCCTGTCGAACCAGCTCGTGGCCCTGCCCGATCGCTACGACGCGGCGAAGCTGGCCGTGGGCATCTCGGTCGGCGGCTCGGTCACACCGCTGCCGAGCGACACGCTCGGCGGCTCGGTGGGCGGGCTGCTGCAGTTCCAGGACGGCGACCTCACCGACGCCGGCAACCGGCTCGGCCAGTTGACGGCCGCGCTGGCCACGACGATGAACCGCCAGCAGTCGTTTGGCATCGACCTGGCGGGGGTCAGCGGCGCACCGCTGTTCCAGCTCGGCGCACCGGTGGCGCTGGCCGCCCAGGGCAACGCCGGCAACGCGGCGCTGACGCTGGCCATCACCGATGCGTCGGCGCTGCAGGCCAGCGACTACCGGCTCGTCCCCGATCCGGCCGCGCCGGGGCTGTACCAGGTGACGCGGCTGGCCGACGGCGTGGTGCGCGCGGGCGTGGCCAGCGGCGACGTCGTCGACGGCTTCTCGATCACGGTCGGCGCGCCGGCCCCCGCGGCCGGCGACAGCTTCCTGCTGCGGCCGGTCGGCAACGCAGTGGCCGGGCTGGCGCCGGCGCTGGCCGACCCGCGCGCCATCGCAGCGGCCAGCCCGCTCACCGCGGCGGCCAGCGGCGCCAACTCCGGCAGCGCAGCGGTGCAGTCGATCGACATCGTCGCGCCGCCGCCGGCGGCGTACCAGTCGATGACGGTG
>JBBIPS010000241.1:0-5339 GCA_037442725.1 Burkholderiales bacterium
GGCCGGGCGCAAGGGCTCAAAGGCGCGCGGCACCAGCAGCGTGCTGGAGACGAACGCGACCACCACCGCGAGCGCGGCCCAGGGAATCGAGCCGACTTGCCGTTGCGCCATCGCGGTCGTCCGGGAACCTGTGCCCGCGGCACTGTAGGCCCCGCCCTGCGGCGCCTCAATCCCTAGCGGAGGACGAAGCCGCGCGGCGCATCCCGGGCCCCGGCGCCCGGCGCGGCGAGCCGGTCGGGCTCAGCGATGCTCGAACTTGAACACCGCCGTGCTGGCGCGCAGGTTCGGCCAGCGCCGCACCGGCGTGCCGCCGCGCAGCCCGAAGCTGTCGAGGATCGTCAGGCCGTTGCGCAGCGCCAGCAGCTCGAAGTCGGCATAGGTGCCGACGCGGATGTTGGGCGTGTCGTACCACTGGTAGGGCAGCACCTTGGTCACCGGCATGCGCCCGCGCAGCACCGACAGGCGGTTCGGCCAGTGCGCGAAGTTGGGAAAGCTGACGATGCCGATGCGGCCGACGCGCGCCGTCTCGCGCAGCATGCGCTCGGCGTTGCGCAGGTGCTGCAGCGTGTCGAGCTGCAGCACGACGTCGAAGCTGCGGTCGCCGAACAGCGCCAGCCCCTCCTCGAGGTTGAGCTGGATGACGTCGACGCCGCGCCGCGCGCAGGCCAGCAGGTTGTCGTCGTCGATCTCGATGCCGTAGCCGCTGCAGCCGCGCGCGGCCTGCAGGTGCGCGAGCAGCTCGCCGCCGCCGCAGCCGAGGTCGAGCACGCGCGAGCCCGGCGGCACCAGGTCGGCGATGACCTCGAGGCGGCGGCGCTCGGTCATGCGCCCACCTGCGCCGCGACGCGATCGAAGGTGGCGCGCAGCAGGCCGTGGTAGCGCGCATCGTCGAGCAGGAAGGCGTCGTGGCCGTGCGGCGCGGCGATCTCGGCATAGCTGACGGCGATGCGGTTGTCCACCAGCGCCTTGACGATCTCGCGCGAGCGCGCCGGCGAGAAGCGCCAGTCGGTGGTGAAGCTGACGATCAGGAAACGGTTGTCGCGCGCCACCGCGAAGGCGCGTGCGAGATCGCCGCCGTGCTCGCGCGCCGGGTCGAAGTAGTCGAGCGCGCGCGTGATCAGCAGGTAGGTGTTGGCGTCGAAGTACTCGCTGAACTTGTCGCCCTGGTAGCGCAGGTAGCTCTCGATCTGGAACTCGATGTCCTGCGTCGAGTAGCCGAACTCGGCGGCGCGCATCTCGCGCCCGAATTTCGCCTCCATCGAGTCGTCGGACAGGTAGGTGATGTGGCCGATCATGCGCGCCACGCGCAGCCCGCGCCGCGGCAGCACGCCGTGGGCGTAGTAGTGGCCGGCGTGGAAGTCGGGGTCGGTGATGATGGCGCGGCGCGCCACCTCGTTGAAGGCGATGTTCTGCGCCGACAGGTTGGGCGCGGTGGCCACCGCGATGCAGCACCCGGCACGCGCCGGGTAGCGCAGCGTCCAGCTCAGCGCCTGCATGCCGCCCAGGCTGCCGCCCAGCACGGCCGCCAGTCGCGTGATGCCGAGCCGCTCGAGCAGCCGCGCCTGCGCGTCGACCCAGTCCTCGACCGTCACCACGGGGAAGTCGGCGCCGTAGGGCCGGCCGGTGGCCGGGTTGGTCTGCATCGGTCCGGTCGAACCGAAGCACGAACCCAGGTTGTTGACGCCGACGACGAAGAAGCGCTCGGTGTCGAGCGGCTTGCCGGGGCCGACCAGGTTGTCCCACCAGCCCTCGCTGCGCTCCTGCCCCACGTACGTGCCGGCGACGTGGTGACTGGCGTTGAGCGCGTGGCACACCAGCACCGTGTTGCTGCGCGCGGCGTTGAGCTCGCCGTAGGTCTCGTAGACCAGCGTGTAGTCGGCCAGCGCCGCGCCGCTGCGCAGCGGCAGCGGCTCGGCGAAGTGCATCGACTGCGGTGTGACGTTGCCCAGAGCGGCCATGGCGTGTGTGGCAGGTGTGCGCCGCGGCGCGGCCGATCGATGCGCATGCGCCGCACGCGTCGCTCCCGCGTTGGGGAGGAGCGCCGCAGCCCGCGCAGCGCCGCCGCGGTGCGAACGTCGTCCCGCGCGCCGGGGCGGCAAAGTATAGCCACGGCCCGAGCCGCGGCCGGCGCGCGCGAGTGGCACGGATCAGCCGGCGCCCGGCCTCTCAAGCAAATGTGGCTGCGCCACTTTGCTTGAACCCCCCGCGGGGGGCGGGCTGGGCGCAGCCCGGCCCTGGGGGCGCTCAGAGCGCGACGCCGGCGCGCTCGAGCACCGCGTGCAGCAGCACGTTGGCGCCGGCGCTGACGTGCTCGGGCAAGGCGCTCTCGACCTCGTTGTGGCTGATGCCGTCCTTGCACGGGATGAAGATCATCCCGGTCGGCGCGAGCCGGGCCAGGTAGACCGCGTCGTGGCCGGCGCCGGAGACGACCGGCATCGCGCTGTAGCCGAGCCGCCGCGCGGCGCGCGCCACCGCGTCGACGCACTCCGGGTGGAAGGTCTGCGCCGGGTAGTCCGAGACCTGTTCGACGCGGATCGGCAGACCGGTCTCGGCGCCGATGCGCGCGGCCACGGCGCGGATGTCGGCGTCCATCGCCGCGCACTCGGCGTCGCTGGCGTTGCGCAGGTCGATCGAGAACGTCACGCGCCCCGGGATGACGTTGCGGCTGTTCGGGTGCACCTGCACCATGCCCACCGTGCCGCGGCCGTGCGGCGGGTGGCGCGCCGCGCAGGCCACGACCTCCTGCATCAGCCGAGCGGCGACCTGCAGCGCGTCGCGGCGCACCGCCATCGGCGTCGGGCCGGCGTGCGCCTCCATGCCGGTGACGGTGCAGTCGTACCAGCGGATGCCGAGCACGCCGCTGACGACGCCGATGGTCCTGGCATGCGCCTCGAGCACCGGCCCCTGCTCGATGTGGGCCTCGAAGTAGGCGCCGACCGGATGTGCGCCGGGCTCCTCGGCACCGATGTAGCCGATGCGCCCGAGCTCGTCGCGCACGCTCCTGCCGTCCACGTCTTTTGCGGCATAGGCGTGTTCGAGCGTGAAGACCCTGGCGAATACGCCCGAGCCCATCATCACCGGCACGAAGCGCGAGCCCTCCTCGTTGGTCCAGAACGCGACCTCGATCGGCGCCTCGGTCTGCACGCGGTGATCGTTCAGCGTGCGCACCACCTCGAGCGCCGCCAGCACGCCGAAGTTGCCGTCGAACTTGCCGCCGGTGGGCTGGGTGTCGATGTGGCTGCCGGCGATGATCGGCGCCAGCCCGTGGTTGCGGCCCGGCCGGCGCATGAAGCCGTTGCCGATCCTGTCGATGGTCACTTCGAGGCCCGCCTCGCGGCCCCAGCGCGTGACGAGGTCTCGACCCTGGCGGTCGAGGTCGGTCAGCGTCAGCCGGCACACGCCGCCCTTGGGCGTGGCGCCGATCCTGGCCAGCTCCATCAGCGAGGCCCACAGGCGGTCGCCGTCGACGCGCAGGCCCTGCAGCGCCGCGGGCAGGGGATCGGCTTTCATGTCCATCGACGGTTCCTCGGTTACAGAAGGTGGTGACCGCGGCAAATCAGCCGCGCGGCACAGCGCGGCGCCTCACCCCTGCGCCATCACGTGCCGGATCGAGCGCCGCAACTGGTCGCCCATCGCGTGCAGCTCGTCGACGGTCGAGATGAACGGCGGGCCCAGCGCGATCGAGTCGGCGGTGAAGCGCACCAGCAGCCCCTCGTCGAGCGCGCGCTCGAAGACGCGCATCGCGCGCAGCCCCGGCTTGCCCGGGATCGGCTCGAGGTCGATGCCCGCGGCCAGCCCCAGGTTGCGCACGTCGACGACACCGGGCTCGCCCTTGAGCGCATGCACCACGTCCTCGAGCACCGGCTCGAGGCTGCGCGCGCGCTGAATCAGGCCGTCGCCGACCAGCAGGTCGAGCGCGGCGTGGCCGACCGCGGCCGCCATCGGATGGCCCGAGTAGGTGTAGCCGTGCATCAGCTCGACGGCGTACGGCGGCGCATCGACGCCCATGAAGGCATCGAAGATCGCGTCGCTCACCAGCACGCCGCCCATCGGCACGATGCCGTTGGTGACCCCCTTGGCGAAGGTGATCAGGTCCGGCGTGACGCCGAAGCGCTGCGCGGCGAAGTTCTCGCCCATGCGGCCGAAGCCGGTGATGACTTCGTCGAAGATGAGCAGGATGCCGTGCCGGGTGCAGATCTCGCGCAGCCGTTGCAGGTAGCCCAGCGGCGGCACCAGCACCCCGGTCGAGCCGGCCATCGGCTCGACGATGACCGCGGCGATGGTCGACGCGTCGTGCAGCCCGACCAGCCGCTCGAGCTCGTCGGCCAGGTGCGCGCCCCAGGCCGGCTGGCCGCGCGTGAACGCCGTCTGCGCGCGGTCGTAGGTGTGCGGCAGGTGATCGACGCCGGGCAGCATGATGGGGCCGAACATCTTGCGGTTCGCGACCATGCCGCCGACCGACATGCCGCCGAACCCGACGCCGTGGTAACCGCGCTCGCGGCCGATGAAGCGCGTGCGCGCCGCCTGGCCGCGCAGCCGCTGGTAGCCGTAGGCGATCTTCAGCGCCGAGTCGGCCGCCTCGGAGCCCGAGTTGGCGAAGAACACCCGGCCCATGCCCTTGGGCGCCAGCGCCGCGATGCGCTCGGCCAGCGACAGCGTGACCGGATTGGAGAACTGGAACGCGGTGGCGTAGTCGAGCGTCCTGGCCTGCCGCGTCAGCGCCTCGACGATCTTCGGCTGCGCATGTCCGAGCGGGCAGCACCACAGCCCCGACAGGCTGTCGAACACGCGCCGCCCGTCGGCCATCGTGTAGTACGCGCCCTCGGCGCCGACCAGCAGCTTGGGGTGGTCGTGGAAGTAGCGGTTCGGCGTGAACGGCAGCCAGGCGCTGTCCACACCTGCCGCGGCGCCACTCTGGCGGGCAAGGGATTCGGGGGCGTTCATGCGGGTCTCTCCGGACGAGTGTGATGGGGTGTGCCAAGTGTCGGCGCATGCGGCGCCGCCGGCAAGTCCGATGCGCGACACGGCAGCGCCGCATGCCGACGCCCGCATGGCAAGATCACGCGCATGGCCTGTCGCGCACCCGACTGCTTCGACGCCCGGCGCTGGACCGCCCTGCGAGGCGCGCATACCGGCGTGCTGCTCGCCGGCGTGCTCGCGCTGGCCGGCTGCGGCGAGCCAGCGGCCGGCGGCTGGTCGGGCTACGTCGAGGGCGACTACGTCTACGTCGCGGCACCGCTCGGCGGCACGCTGGCCGCGCTGGCGGTGCAGGCCGGCGCGTCGGTGGCGCAGGGCGCCGCGCTGTTCACGCTCGAGTCCGCTGCCGAGCAGGCGGCGCG
>JBBIPS010000242.1:0-5336 GCA_037442725.1 Burkholderiales bacterium
CCGTGTCAGCGCCTGCCATGGCGTGCGGCGTTGCGTCGGGCGACCGTGCCGCCTGCGCTGCCGACGATCCTGTTGCCGGACCCGACCCGCCCGGCACCGCGCGTGCGGCGCCACGACCGCCACCCGCACGACGCCCGGCGCCACGTGCCGCTTCACGCAGTGCCTGCAGCAGAGCCTCGCGCTCGTCGTCGCTGCCAAGCGAGAAATCCTCCCACCAGTCGATCAGCTCGACCGGCACCTCCGCGACGTCGGCACGCAGGCGCAGGAAGTCGAAGCCGGCGCGGAACCTCGGCTGTTCGATGAGTGACAGCGCGGTGTTGGTCTGCCGCCGCTCGAGACGCGGCTGCATCATCCAGATCTCGCGCATGTCGGCGCCCAGCTTGCCGCGTCCCGAGACGTCGCCGATACGGGCATCGAACACCGCATCGATCGCGTGTTGCAACGCCGGCACCGCATGCTCGCCCTGCGCCTCGAGTTGACGCCAGCCGGCCAGCACGTCGTGCCACAGCAGGCAGGCCAGCAGGAAGCTCGGCGCCACCGCCTTGCCCTCCTCGACGCGACGGTCGGTGTCGGCCAGCGCCTGGGCGACGAAGGCCTGCTGCTGCGGCGTGCTGCGCTGCTCGTCGTAGACCGCGTCGAGGATCGGGAACACGCCGCGGTGCAGACCCTGCGCCTTCAGGGCCTCGACGCTGGCCAGCGCGTGGCCGGTCTGCAGCAGCTTGATCATCTCGTCGAACAGGCGCGAGATCGGCACGTTGGCCAGCAACGGCGCCAACGCCTTGATCGGCGCACCGGTCCTGGTCTCGAAGCCGAAGCCGAGCTTGGCGGCGAAACGCACCGCGCGCACGATGCGCACCGGGTCCTCGCGGTAGCGCGTGGCCGGGTCACCGATCAGCCGCAGCAGGCGCTTCCTCACATCCTGCAGGCCGCGGTGGTAGTCGACGACGAGCTGGGTCTCGGGGTCGTAGTACATCGCGTTGATGGTGAAATCGCGGCGCGCTGCATCCTCGACCTGCGGACCCCAGACGTTGTCGCGCAGCACGCGCCCGCTGGCGTCGACCGCGTGGCTCTGGCCGACCAGCGCCGCCCTGGAGGTCTTCTCGTTGCCCTCGACCTGCACCGCGTCGGCGGCGTCGAGGTAGGCACGGAAGGTCGAGACCTCGATCACCTCGTGTTCGCGGCCGCGGCCGAACACCACGTGCACGATGCGAAAGCGCCGGCCGACGATGAAGGCGCGGCGGAACAGCGACTTGACCTGCTCGGGAGTGGCGTTGGTCGCGACGTCGAAATCCTTGGGCCGGCGCCGCACCAGCAGGTCGCGCACCGCGCCGCCGACGATGTACGCCTCGTAGCCGGCCTGCTTCAACGTGCGTACGACCTTGACCGCATGCTCGTCGACCAGCGACGGGTCGATGCCGTGTTCGGTCACGGGCACCTCGACGCGCCTGCCGAGCGGGATGTGCACCGCCGCCTGACCCGGCGCGGCCGGCCTGCCGGTGAGCGCCGCCTTGGCGGCCCGCGCCGGCTTGCCGATCAGTTTGTCGATCAGACGCTTGATCATTCGAAGAGCCTCAGGATGCGCCAGCCGCGCTGCACTGCGATCGCCTCGAGCGCCGGGCTGGGATTGGTGGCCACCGGATCGCTGGCACGCTCGAGCAGCGGCAGGTCGTTGGTGGAATCGCTGTAGAAGACCGTGCGCTCGAAATCGCCCCAGCGCCGGTCCTGCGCGGCCAGCCAGGCGTCGACACGAGCGATCTTGCCCTCGCGAAACGTCGGCACGCCGCGGATGCGTCCGGTGACGGCGCCGTCGGCGTCGCGATCGAGCTGCACTGCCAGCAGCTCGGTCACGCCGAAGGCGTCGGCGATCGGGCGCGTGATGAACTCGTTGGTCGCGGTGACGATCGCCACCGCGTCGCCGGCGCGCTGGTGCGCGCGCACCAGCGCCAGCGCCGGAGCACGCAGCAGCGGCTGCATCACCTCGGCCATGAAACGCTGGCACGCCGTGCGCTGCTCCGCACGCGGGCGATCGCGCCACGGCGCAGTGGCGAACTCGATGTAGGCGTCGATGTCGAGGCAGCCGGCCTGGTACTGCCGGTAGAACTCGTCGTTGCGTCGCTGGTGCTCGACCGCATCGGCCCAGCCGAGCGCGATCATGAACTCGCCGAAGCAGTGGTCGGAGTCACGCTCGATCAAGGTGCCGTCGAGGTCGAACAGCGCCAGGTTCATCGCGCCGGCTCCCGCGAGTCAGGCCCGGCCGGCCGGGCCGCCGCGTCGGCTGGCGGCCCCGACAACATCTTCTTCAGCAGAGGAATCGTCAGCGCACGACGCTCGGCAAGCGCGAACTCGTCGAGTCGCCCGAGCAGCGACATCAGGTGCTTGAGGTCGCGCTGCAAACGCGTCAACAGATAGTCCATCACTTCGTCGGAAAGGAAGACGCCGCGCCGGTCGGCCTCGCGGCGCAGCGCGGCGCGCGTTTCGGCCTCGGCCAGCGGCTGCAGCGCAAAGACGTGCCCCCAGCCGAGCCGCGTGCGCAGGTCATCGCGCAGCGGCAGGTCCACCGGCGGCACGCGGCCGGCGGCGGCCCACTGCTGCCCCAGACTGCTGGCCTGGACGAAGAGCGAGAAAGCAGCCTGCTGCTGCTCGCCGTCGAGTTCGTCGCAGCGGTCGAGCACGATCAGGCTCCAGCCCTCGTCGACGACCCAGGGCAGCCGCGAGCCGGCGTCGAACCAGCCAACCCGTTCGCCCTCGGCCCGGCGCTCGGCCGCCAGTGCACGCAGCAGATGCGTCTTGCCGCTGCCCGAAGCACCCCACAGATAGACCGGCGTGGCCGGCAGAGCCAGCGTGCGCAGGTGCTGCACCGCGGCGAGGTTGGCCCCGACGACCAGGGTGTCGAAGCGCGCCTCGGGCGGCGCGGTGATGGCCAGCGGGATCTGCTTCATCCCCGGTCGCCGCCGGGTCGCGCCGCAACTGGACGAGCCCGCACGGCCGTACCGAGGGCGGTCTTACGCACGCCAGCCAGGGGCGCAGTGCCAAGCGTGCAGCCTTGACCCGGCAAGGCGGGGCGCGCGGGCCGTGCACTCGGCGGCACGGATGCCCTCATTCGCCGGCGCAGTGAAACCGCAGGCATCACTGATAGAGCCGGCTGGCCAGGTAATGCGCGCGGGCGCGGCGCAACGCCACGACCGCCACCGCACTCGCTGGCAGCGCCACCAGCACGCCGACAAAACCGAACAGCTGGCCGAACGCCAGCAGCGCGAAGATCACCGCCAGCGGCGTCAGCCCGATGCGCTCGCCGACCAGCCGCGGCGTCAGCACGAAGCCCTCGAGCAACTGCCCCAGTCCGTACACCGCCGCGACCATCAGCAGCCCTTTGATGCTGGCGAACTGCAGCAGTGCCGCCAGCAGCGCCAGCGCCAGCCCGAGTCCGAAGCCGACATAAGGGATCGCCACCGCCAGTCCGGTGAACACGCCCACCGGCAGCGCCAGATCGAAACCCGCCAGGCCGAGGCCGACCGAGTAGTACACCGCCAGCGTCACCATGACCACCAGCTGGCCGCGCAGATACTGGCCGAGCATGCGGTCGCATTCGCCGAGGAAACCATCCGATGATGCGCGCAGCCGCGGCGGCACCAAGGTGCGCAGTTGCTGCATCAGGCGTGGCCAATCGAGCAGCAGGTAGAACAGCACCACCGGCACCAGCACCGCGTTGCCCACCACCGACAGCAGCACGCTGCCGCCGATGCGCGCCGAATTGAGCGCTGCGCCGAACCAGTCGCCGGCGTTGGCGTCGAGCAGGCCGGCCAGCCACGCCTTGAGGCTGGCGACGTCGAAGTTGACGCGGATGTCGAACTGCAGCAACCACGGCGCCAGCGTCTGGTCGAGCCGGTCGAGCAGCGGTGGCAGTTGCGCCTTGAGCAGCGGCAGCTCGCGGGCCAGCACCGGGACGAGCAGCAACAGCAGTGCCAGTGTCACCAGCAGGGCCACGGTCTCGACCACGATCACCGCGGCGAGCCGAGGCACGCGGCGCCGCCCCAGTACCCCGACCGCCGGCTGCAGCACGTAGGCCAGCACGGCCCCGATGACAAACGGCGTGAGCACCGGCGCCAGCAGCCAAAGCACAAGCGCCGCGACCAGGCCGATGGCGATCCAGGCGAGCGTTTGTCGTTGAGCGGAGGTCAGGATCATCGGGTCGAAGCCGGCGCATCCGGCGCCAGGAGCACAGGCGCCAGGATCGGCGCGGCGCGCGCTGCGGGCCGGCCATCGGCCGGCCGCACGGTCGCGCATTGTAGGAGTCCGCCTGCCGAACGAGCCGGCCGCCCCGGGCCGGCGCGCTCGATTCACTTCGACCGGGTCGACCCGCAGCGGCGCAACTCGTGCACGCGCTCGCGCAACGCCGCCGCGTCGTCGGCGTCGGGGCACCGACTCAGGTAGGCCAGCAGGTCGTCGGCCGCCGCCGCGGCGCATCCGAGTTCGGCCCGGGCCAATCCCCGGTCGCGCAGTTCCTCGGCCGCCGCCGGCAGCAGCACGACCAGGCGCTGCTGCACGGCCAGCAGGCGCGGCCAGTCCTCGGCACTGCGGTGGATTTCCTTCAGGTTGCGCAGCATCCGGGCCAGCACGTCGCGCGGCGGCGCGGCCTGCAGGAACAGCCCGAGCGGAACCTCGAAGTCACCTTCCAGGCCGTGCCGCCTGCGGTACGGCGCGAGCCGCTCGTCGAGGTCGTCGCGCGACAGCGAACGCCCGCTGCACGGATCGATCACCACTTCACCCTGCGGCATGCGCAGCTTGACCAGGAAGTGACCGGGAAACGAGACGCCGCGCGCGACCAGCCCGAGCTGGCTCGCCAGCTCGATGTAGAGCAGCGCGAGCGTGATCGGGATGCCGCGACGCGTCGCCAACACGTCGCCGAGGTAGCTGTTGCGGCGGTCGTAGTAGTCGTTGACGTTGCCGGCGAAACCCAGCTCGTCGAAGAAGTAATGGTGCAGCAGGCGCAGCCGCTGCAACGGCGCCGCGTCGGCCGGCAGCCGGCGCTTCAGGCGTTCGGCCAGCGCGTCGATGTCGGCCAGCACCGACTGCGGATCGAGCTGCGGGTCGTCGTCCTGCCCGATCGTGATCGCCGCTTCGAGCAACGCGAAGCCTTCGTCCTCGGCCACCAGCGCCGCAAAGTACTCCAGCGCGCTGGGGGCGTGCAGCGGCAAGCGATTCATGGCCGTGAGTGTAGGGTTCCGTCAGGATCGCCGTCGTGACGGCCCGAGTCCGGTTGGCGCACCACCGCGCCGCTTCGCATCGGCCGTCAGACCTGCCGCCGCAGCGCCTGGCGCAGGTTCAGCCCGCTCAAC
>JBBIPS010000243.1:0-5326 GCA_037442725.1 Burkholderiales bacterium
TTGTCAACCGGGGCGCCGCAGTGACGGTGCACGATGGCGCGATGCCGTTGCCGCCCGGCCGGCGTGACCGCAATCGACCCGATGGACCGTGCCGCGAACTTCCGCATCCTGTCGATCGCCGGCGGTGGCTATCTGGGCTTGTTCACCGCCTGCGTGCTCGCCGATCTCGAGGCGCGCGTGGGCGAGCCGCTCGGCCGGCGCTTCGACCTCGTCGCCGGCACCTCGGTCGGCGGCATCCTGGCGCTGGGGCTGGCCTTCGAGGTGCCGATGCGGCGCATGGTCACTTTGTTCCTGCAGCGCGGCAGCGAAGTCTTCTCGACGCGCGCGCTGCCCGCGGGCACGGTGGCGCGCATGGTGGACCTGAGCCGCTCGCTGCGCGGCCCGAAGTACGACGGCAAGGCGCTGCGCGCGGCACTGACCGAGGCGCTGGGCGAGCGCACGCTGGGCCAGAGCCGGCACGACGTCGTCGTGCCGGCGGTCGACGTCACGCGCAGCCTGACCAAGGTCTTCAAGACCCCGCACGCACCGGCATCGCGTGGCGACGAGGCGGTGCGCGCCGTCGACGTGGCGATGGCGACGTCGGCGGCACCGGCCTACTTCCCGTCGGTGGCCATCGGCGACGCGTTGTTCGCCGACGGCGGCATGTTCGCGGTGGCACCTGACCTGGTGGCGCTGCACGAGGTCGAGCACTTCCTCGGCGTCGACGCGGCGCGCGTGCGCATGCTCTCGCTCGGCACCGCGACGGCGGGCTACCAGCCGGCCGGCGGCGTCGGCAGCGACGACGGAGCGATCGGCTGGCTCAGCGACGGGCGCCTGCTGCTGACGCTGGTGTCGGTGCAGCAGCAGCACGTGCAGGCGATGATGGAGGATCGCCTGGGCGGGCGCTACCTGCGCATCGACGCGCGCTGGCCGGCCGATGCCGGCCTCGGCATCGACGTCGCGACGCGCGCGGCGGCGCAGGTCCTGACCGACCTGGCAGCGCAGGCGACGGCGACGATCGATGCCAAGGCCCTCGAGCCGTTCCTGGGGCGCACGAAGTGAAATCGGACGCGGCGTTGCGTTGGCTCATCGCCCGGCCGGCGCTGCCGCCCATCATCGAACGACGAGACCACCGGCGCGCGCCGGCGCTCGTCGACCCGCCGGAATTCCTGCGATGCGCGACACCCTGATCCGCAAGACCGCGGCCGACCTGCGCGTCGCGCCGAACATGGCCGACTGGGCGGCCACGCGGGCGGCCTTCTCGTGGGCGCAGGTGCGCACCGAACTCGGTGCCGGGGCCGACGACTTCAACATCGCCCGCCTGGCGGTGGACCGCCACGCCGCGGGGCCGCTCGCCCGGCGCGTCGCGCTGCGTTTTCTGGCGCCCGGCGCCCAGGCGCAGACGCTGACCTACGCCGAGTTGCAGCGGGCCACCGATCGCTTCGCCAACGGCCTGCGCGCGCTCGGCATCGGCTGGGGCGACCGCGTGGTCGTGCTGGCCGGACGCATCGCACCGCTCTACGTCGCGCTGCTCGGCAGCTTGAAGAACGGCAGCGTCGTCGCGCCGCTGTTCTCGGCCTTCGGCCCCGAGCCGATCGCCACCCGCGTCGGCATCGCCGAGGCCAAGGTGCTGGTCACGACCGAGTCGATGTACCGGCGCAAGATCGAGAAGATGCGCGGCGCGCTGCCGACGCTCGAGCACGTCATCGTCGTCGGCGAGGGCGGCGGCGCGATCGCCGGCACGCTCGACTACGCCGACTGGATGGAGCGCGCATCCGACGCGCCGCCCGACGTGCGGACCCACGCCGACGACGCGGCGCTGCTGCACTTCACCAGCGGCACGACGGGCACGCCCAAGGGCGCGGTCCATGTCCACGGCGCGGCGCTGACGCACTACGCCACCGGCCGCTACGCGCTCGACCTGCATGCGTCGGACGTGTTCTGGTGCACCGCCGACCCGGGCTGGGTCACCGGCACCTCGTACGGCATCGTCGCGCCGTTGCTGCACGGCGTGACCAGCGTCGTCGACGCGGCCGACTTCGACGCCGAGCGCTGGTGGCGCATCCTGCAGGAGCAGCAGGTGACGGTCTGGTACACCGCGCCGACGGCGATCCGCATGCTGATGAAGGCCGGCGCCGGGCTGGCGCGCAGGTTCCGATTCCCGCAGTTGCGCTTCATCGCCAGCGTCGGCGAGCCGCTCAACCCGGAGGCGGTCTGGTGGGGTCAGGAGGTGCTGGGGCTGCCGATCCACGACAACTGGTGGCAGACCGAGACCGGCGGCATCATGATCGCCAACACGCCGGCGCTGGACATCAAGCCGGGGTCGATGGGCAAGCCGCTGCCCGGCGTCGACGCGCTGATCGTGCGGCGCAACGGCGCGGCCGTCGAGGTCGTCGAAGAGCCCGGCGTCGAAGGCGAACTCGCGCTGCGCGCCGGCTGGCCGGCGATGTTCCGCGGCTACCTCGGCCAGGACGAGCGCTACCGCAAGTGCTTCGCCGGCGACCTCTACCTCAGCGGCGACCTGGCGCGGCGCGACGCCGACGGCTACTTCTGGTTCGTCGGTCGCGCCGACGACGTGATCAAGTCGGCCGGCCACCTGATCGGCCCGTTCGAGGTCGAGAGCGCGTTGATGGAGCACCCGGCGGTGGCCGAGGCCGGCGTCATCGGCAAGCCCGACGCGATCGTCGGCGAAGTCGTCAAGGCCTTCGTCTCGATCAAGGCCGGCTTCGAGCCGACGGAGGCGCTGCGCATGGAACTGCTCGGCCACGCGCGCAAGCGGCTCGGCGCCGCGGTGGCGCCCAAGGAGATCGCCTTCGCCTCCACGCTGCCGCGCACGCGCAGCGGCAAGATCATGCGCCGGCTGCTCAAGGCGCGCGAGCTCGGCCTGCCCGAGGGCGACACCTCGACGCTGGAGACGAGCTGATGCTGCCGTCCGCTCTCGAGTTCAGCACCGACGTGACGCGCTACGAGCGCGACTCGTGCCTGGCGCGCCTGCGCGACATGCTGCGCATACGGCGCCTCGAAGAGCGCTGTGCGCAGCTCTACGGCGAGGGCAGGATCCGCGGCTTCCTGCACCTGGCGATCGGCGAGGAGGCGGTGGCCGCCGGCGCGCTGCCGGCCCTGCGGCCCGAGGACAACGTGGTCGCCACCTACCGCGAGCATGGCCACGCACTGCTGCGCGGCGTGGCGATGAACGCGATCATGGCCGAGATGTTCGGCAAGACCGAGGGCTGCTCGCGCGGCCACGGCGGCTCGATGCACCTGTTCGATGCCGCCACGCGCTTCTTCGGCGGCAATGCGATCGTCGGTGGCGGCCTGCCGCTGGCGGTCGGGCTGGCGCTGGCCGACAAGCTCGCGCCGCGGCCTGGCTGTGTCACCGCCTGCTTCTTCGGCGAGGGCGCGGTGGCCGAGGGCGCGTTCCACGAGTCGATGAACCTGGCCGCGCTGTGGCGGCTGCCGGTGCTGTTCGTCTGCGAGAACAACCTGTACGCGATGGGCACCGCGCTCGCGCGCAGCGAGTCGCAGATCGACCTGACGAAGAAGGCGGCCAGCTACGGCGTACCCACCGCGCACATCAACGGCATGAACGTGCTCGCGGTGTTCGATGCCGCGTGCTCGGCGGCAGCCTACGTGCGCGAGCAGCAGGCACCGTTCTTCCTCGAGCTGCACACCTACCGCTTCCGTGCGCATTCGATGTTCGACGCCGAGCTCTACCGCGACAAGGCCGAGGTCGAGCGCTGGCGGCAGCACGGCCCGATCCACACCTTCACCGACAGGCTCAAGGCCGCACGCATGATGACCGAGGCCGATTTCGAGCGCCTGGACCGCGCGGCCGAGGCCGAGGTCGATGCGGCGGTGGCCTGCGCCGAGGCGGGGACGTGGGAGCCGGTGCAAGACCTGCTGCACGACGTAACGGCCGCACCGGCCACGCCACGCGAGGGCGCGCGATGACCATGCTCAGCTACCGCGAGGCGTTGCGCCAGGCGCATCGCGAAGCCTTGCAGCGCGACAGCCGCGTGTTCCTGATGGGCGAGGACGTCGGCCGCTACGGCGGCACCTACGCGGTCAGCAAGGGCCTGCTCGACGAGTTCGGCCCGGCGCGCATCGTCGATACGCCGCTGTCGGAGTTGGGCTTCGTCGGCGCCGGCATCGGCGCCGCGCTCGGCGGGATGCGCCCAATCGTCGAGGTCATGACGGTGAACTTCAGCCTGCTCGCGCTCGACCCGATCGTCAACACCGCGGCGGCGCTGCGCCACATGTCGGGCGGCCAGTTCGGCGCAGCGGTGGTCATCCGCATGGCCACCGGCGCCGGGCGCCAGCTCGCCGCGCAGCACTCGCACAGCCTGGAGGCCTGGTACGCGCACGTGCCCGGACTGCGCGTGCTGGCGCCGGCCACGCTGGAGGACGCGCGCGGCATGCTGTGGCCGGCGCTGCAGGACCCCGACCCGGTGCTGATCTTCGAGCACGCCCAGCTCTACAACCTGGAGGGCGAGTTGCCGCAGCCGTGGACGAGCCACGACGCCGCGCGCATCGACATCGAGCGCGCGCGCGTGCGGCGGCCCGGCAACGAGGTATCGCTCATCAGCTACGGCGGCAGCCTGGGCAAGTCGCTCGAAGCCGCGCAGGTGCTGGCCGGGCAAGGCATCTCGGCCGAGGTGGTCGACCTGCGCGTGCTGCGCCCGCTCGACACGGCCACGCTCGTCGAATCGGTGCGCAGGACGCGCCGCGCGATCGTCGTCGACGAAGGCTGGCGCAGCGGCAGCCTGGCCGCCGAGGTCATCGCGCGCATCGTCGAGAACGCCTTCTACGACCTCGATGCAGCGCCGGCACGCGTGTGCAGCCAGGAGGTACCGATCCCGTATGCCAAGCACCTCGAGGACGCCGCGCTGCCGCAGGTGGCGAAGATCGTCGAAGCAGCGCGGCGGATGCTGGGCAAGGGCTGACGATGCTCGAGTTCAAGCTGCCCTCGCTCGGCGCCGACATGGACGAGGGCACGTTGCTGCGCTGGCACGTCGTGCCCGGCCAGGCAGTGAACAAGGGCGACGTCATCGCCGTGGTCGACACGAGCAAGGCGGCGGTGGATGTCGAGATCTGGGTCGACGGCACGGTGCACCGGCTCCTCACCGAGGTCGGCCGGAAGATCCCGGTCGGCACGGTGATGGCGTTGCTGCTGGCGCCGGGCGAGGAGGCACCGCCGGCGGCTGCGCCGGCCACCGCAGCGCCGGCCGCTGCAACGGCCGCGTTTCTGGCGCCGCGGGCGAAAACGCCAAGGGCCTGCGCTACTGGCTGATGATCGCCGACAACCGCAAGCAGGATGCCCGCGAGAGCACGCCCGACGTCGTCGGCT
>JBBIPS010000244.1:0-5324 GCA_037442725.1 Burkholderiales bacterium
GTTCTATTCGATCATCAAGCACCGCAAGTCGGTCGGCCACAAGGCAGCCCACTTCCATGAGAGCGTGGCGGTCGAGATCACCTGGACCATCGTGCCGTTCCTGATCGTCGTCGTGATGGGCGTGGCCGCGACGCGGACGGTGGTGGCGATGAAGGACACCAGCAGCGCCGACCTGACGATCAAGGCCACCGGCTATCAGTGGAAGTGGGGCTACGACTACCTCAAGGGCGAAGGCGAGGGCATCGGCTTCCTGTCCACGCTCGACGTCGCGCAGCGCCAGCTGTCCGACGCCGGCACGCCGCGCGGCGACGACTATCTGCTCAAGGTCGACCACCCGCTGGTGGTGCCGGTGAACAAGAAGATCCGCGTGATCACGACCGCCAACGATGTCATCCATTCGTGGATGGTGCCGGCCTTCGCGGTCAAGCAGGATGCGATCCCGGGTTTCGTGCGCGACACGTGGTTTCGCGCCGAGAAGACGGGCGATTACTACGGCCAGTGCGCCGAACTCTGCGGCAAGGAGCACGCCTACATGCCGATCCACGTCAAGGTGCTGTCGGCCAGCGACTACACGGCGTGGGTCGATGCCCGCAGGCGCGAGGCGGCGGCCAAGGCCGACGATCCGGCCAAGGTCTGGCAGCTTGCCGAGCTGGTCGCGCGCGGCGAGAAGGTCTACAACACCAACTGCGCCGTCTGCCACCGACCCGACGGCAAGGGCCTGGGGCCGGTCAAGCCGCTCGACGGCTCGGCCATCGTCGGCGACGCCGACAAGTCCCGCCAGATCGAGGTCGTGCTCGCCGGCCGCCTGAACGGCGCGATGCCGTCGTGGAAGGCGCTGTCCGACACCGACCTGGCCGCGGTGATCACCTACACCAAGAACTCGTGGTCGAACAAGACCGGCCAGCTCGTGCAGCCCGCCGACATCGTCGCCGCGCGCAAGTAGATCCCTCCCCGACCCGATCGCTGAAAGTCCACGCCCATGAGCGCAGTACTCGACCATCCGGCCCGCCACGACCACGATCACGCGCATGAACACCACGGCACCCCGCACGGCTGGCGGCGCTGGGTGTTCGCGACGAACCACAAGGACATCGGCACGATGTACCTGTTGTTCGCGTTCACGATGCTGATGGTCGGCGGTGTCCTGGCGTTGGCCATCCGCGCCGAGCTGTTCCAGCCCGGCCTGCAGTTCTTCAGCCCCGAGCTGTTCAATTCGTTCACGACCGTGCACGGCATGGTGATGGTGTTCGGCGCCATCATGCCGGCCTTCGTCGGCTTCGCGAACTGGATGATCCCGCTGCAGATCGGTGCCGCGGACATGGCCTTCGCGCGCATGAACAACCTCAGCTTCTGGCTGCTGATCCCGGCCGGGGTGTTGCTGATCGGGTCGTTCTTCATGCCCGGCGGCGCACCGGCGGCGGGCTGGACGCTGTATGCGCCGCTGACGCTGCAGATGGGGCCGTCGATGGACGCCGGGATCTTCGCCATCCACCTGATGGGCGCGAGCTCGATCATGGGCTCGATCAACATCATCGTCACGGTGCTGAACATGCGCGCGCCGGGGATGTCGCTGATGAAGATGCCGCTGTTCGCCTGGACCTGGCTGATCACCGCCTACCTGCTGATCTCGGTGATGCCGGTGCTTGCCGGCGCGGTGACGATGACGCTCACCGACCGCCACTTCGGCACCAGCTTCTTCCAGTCCGCCGGCGGTGGCGATCCGGTGATGTACCAGCACATCTTCTGGTTCTTCGGCCACCCCGAGGTCTACATCATGATCCTGCCGGCGTTCGGCATCGTCAGCGCGATCGTGCCGACCTTTGCCCGCAAGCGCCTGTTCGGCTACACCTCGATGGTCTACGCCACGGCATCGATCGGCATCCTGTCGTTCCTGGTCTGGGCGCACCACATGTACACCACCGGCATGCCGGTGACCGGCCAGCTGTTCTTCATGTACGCGACGATGCTGATCGCGGTGCCGACCGGGGTGAAGATCTTCAACTGGGTGGCCACGATGTGGCGCGGCTCGATGACCTTCGAGACGCCGATGCTGTGGGCGGTGGGCTTCATCTTCGTCTTCACGATCGGCGGTTTCACCGGGTTGATCCTGGCCATGGCGCCGATCGACATCCAGCTGCAGGACACCTATTACGTCATCGCCCATTTCCACTACGTGCTGGTGGCCGGCGCGCTGTTCGGCCTGTTCGGCGGCTTCTACTTCTGGGGCCCGAAGTGGACCGGCGTGATGTACAGCGAGACGCGTGGCCGGATCCACTTCTGGGTCTCGATGATCAGCTTCAACATCACCTTCTTCCCGATGCACTTCCTCGGGCTGGCGGGTATGCCGCGGCGCTATGCCGACTACCCGATGCAGTTCGCCGACTTCAACGCCGTGGCCTCGATCGGCGCCTTCGGCTTCGGGCTGGCGCAGGTCTACTTCCTGTTCTTCGTCGTGCTGCCCATGATGCGCGGCCGGGGCGAGCCGGCACCGCAGAAGCCCTGGGAGGGCGCCGAAGGGCTGGAGTGGGAGGTGCCCTCGCCGGCACCGTGGCACACCTACGCGACGCCACCCAAGCTCGACGCCAGCGCGACCCGGGTGGTCGGCTGAGGCGCCGGGAGTTCGACCATGACGTCCAGTCCGCAGCGGCGCAGGCACAACCTGCGGCTGGCGCTGATCCTGGCGTCGGTGGCGCTGGTCTTCGGGCTGGGCTTCGTCGCCAAGTCGGTGCTGTTCGGGCTTTGATCGGCACTCGATCGCACCGCACACCTGCCAGCGCCGCGCTGCCACACGCCATGGCCTCCACACCGGTCTCGACACTGCTGGCCGGCCTGCGCCGCGACAACCGGCGCATGCTGGCCAAGCTCGCGGTGATCGCCGTGGCGATGTTCGGCTTCGGCTATGCGCTGGTGCCGATGTACCGCACGATCTGCGACGCGCTCGGCATCAACGTGCTGTCGCTGAACGAGCGCATCACTTCGGGCGGTGCGGCTGGCGCGCGCGGTGGCAGCACCCAGGTCGACACCTCGCGCACGCTGACGATCGAGTTCGACGCCAATGCGCGCGGACCGTGGGAGTTCAAGCCCGCGCTGCGTTCGCTGCAGGTGCACCCGGGCGAGCTGGCCACCGTGATGTACGAGTTCCGCAACGTGCAGAACCGGACCATGGCGGCGCAGGCGATCCCGAGCTACGCCCCGATGCAGGCGGCGTCGCACTTCAACAAGCTCGAGTGCTTCTGCTTCAACGAATACACCCTGAAGCCGGGCGAGAGCAGGCAGTGGCCGGTGGTGTTCTACGTCGACGCCAGGCTGCCGAAGGACGTGACGACGATCACGTTGTCGTACACCTTCTTCGAGGTCGGCGGCAAGGTGCCGGCGGCGCCGGCGGGGCGCACGGCGGAGTCCGGCACCGCCACGGGTCTTCGCGGCGGGCTGCGCTCATGATGAGCCCTGTCGACGACCCCGAGCGCGTCACGGCGCGCCGCGCCTCGCCGCTGCAGACGCTGCGCGCAGTCGCCTGGTCGTTCTTCGGTGTGCGCCGCTCGGCCGCGCATGAGCACGACTTGGCCAGGCTCAACCCGGTGCACGTGATCATCGCCGGCCTCGTCGCCGCCGCGCTGTTCATCGGCGCGCTGGTGCTGCTCGTCAGTTGGGTCGTCGGCAGCGGCTTGGCCAGGTAGGCGTTGCCGAGGGGTCGTTCGGGTTCCGTTGGTTCCGATTCATCGAGTTCGAGGAGAGCACACAAGATGTCCACTGCGACGCACCAAGGGTCCGCCCCCTACTACTTCGTGCCGAGCCCGTCGGGCTATCCGGCGCTGGTCTCGCTCGGCCTGTTCTTCGTCGTCGGCGGTGCCGTTGCCTGGATCAACGCCGCCGGCTGGGGTGCCTGGGTCGTCCTGCTCGGCCTGGTGACCTGGCTCGGCACGCTGTTCGCATGGTTCCGGCAGGCCGTCGCCGAGAGCGAAGGCGGCCTTTACTCCGGGCGCGTCGACGTGTCGTACCGCTGGAGCATGAGCTGGTTCATCTTCTCCGAAGTGCTGTTCTTCGCCGCCTTCTTCGGCGCGCTGTACTGGGCGCGGGCGCACGCCGTGCCGATGCTGGGCAACCTGGACCACCAGGTGTTGTGGCCCGACTTCCACGCCCTGTGGCCCAGCGCGGGCGGCGGCACGGCGTCGCCGGCGGGCACCGTCGAGCCCTTCGCGGTGATGGGGCCGTGGCCGATCCCGACGCTGAACACGGCGATCCTGCTCAGTTCCGGCGCGACGCTGACCATCGCCCACCACGCCCTGCTGGCCAACCACCGCGCCCGGACGATCGCGTGGATGGTCGTCACGGTGCTGCTGGGCATCAGCTTCATCGGCTTCCAGGCCTACGAGTACATCCACGCCTACACCGAGCTGAACCTGAAGCTGACATCGGGCATCTACGGCTCGACCTTCTTCATGCTGACCGGCTTCCACGGCTTCCACGTCTTCATGGGCATGCTGATGCTGAGCTTCATCACGCTGCGGCTGGCGAAGGGGCATTTCACGCCAGAGCGCCACTTCGGTTTCGAAGGCGCGGCCTGGTACTGGCACTTCGTCGACGTGGTGTGGCTGGCGCTGTATTTCCTGGTCTACTGGCTCTGACCCGATCCCCGGTCCGCCCGGCCGCCGAAGCCGTCGACGCCGCCGTGGGCGTGCCAAGGGGGGCCGGTTCGCCCGTCGTGCCGCCTCCGTTCAGCGCGCGATCGGCAGCCCGCCCGGCTCGATCCAGCCCATGCGCCAGCCGAGCAGGACGAGCAGGAACAGCGCGATCGACAGTCCCACCCGCAGCGCCAGCGCGCGCGCCATGCGCGCATCGCGCGCGCGGGCGTCACCGCCCTTGCGCAGCATGAACACGCCGGCGCTGGCCAGCGCGGCCAGCACCAGCACCAGGGCGACAACGATCACGGTCTTCATCATGCCGGCCAGTATTTCACAGCCCCGCGCCGCGCGCCCATCGGCATCCGCACGATGAAGCTCGCGCGTCGCTCCTGGTGGGTCACCGCCGCCGCCCTTGGCCTGGTGCTGCTGACCGCCCGGCTGGGCGTCTGGCAGCTCGACCGCGCTGCGCAGAAACTGGCCTTGCAGACCGAGCGGCAAAGCCAGGCCGGCCGGCCGGTGCTGGGCGGCGACGAACTGGCCCGCGACGAGGCCGCCGCCGCGGCCCAGCACGGCCGGCGCATCGTGCTCAGCGGCCAGTGGCTGCCGCGCGCCACCGTCTACCTGGACAACCGGCAGATGGGCGGACGCCCCGGCTTCTTCGTGATGACGCCGCTGAAGCTGCGCGAAGGCGACGCGGTGCTG
>JBBIPS010000245.1:0-5316 GCA_037442725.1 Burkholderiales bacterium
GCCGAGGTCAACGCCGGCGCGCCGTTCGCGCGCGCGCTGGCCGCGGCGCCGCGCGAGTTCGACGACGTCTACCGCGCGGTGGTCGCCGCCGGCGAGCACAGCGGCGCGCTCGGGCTGGTGCTCGAGCGGCTCGCCGACGACCTCGAGCAACGCCAGGCGCTCAGGGCCAAGCTGCTCGGCGCCGCGCTGTACCCGGCCATCGTCTCGCTGATCGCGCTGGTGATCGTGATCTTCCTGGTCAGCTACGTCGTGCCGCAGGTGGCCAACGTCTTCATCAGCAGCAAGCGCGCGCTGCCGACGCTGACACTGGCGATGCTGGCCATCAGCGCGTTCGTGCGCGGCTGGGGCTGGCTGCTGCTGGCCGCACTTGCCGGCGCGGGCGGTGCGCTCGTGGTGACCCTGCGCAACGAGGCGCTGCGGACGCGCTGGGATGCCGGCTGGCTCAGGCTGCCGCTGCTGGGCCGGCTGGCGCGCGGCTACAACGCAGCGCGCTTTGCCGGCACGCTGGCGATGCTGGCCAACGCCGGCGTGCCGATCCTCAAGGCCTTGCAGGCGGCGGCCCAGACGCTGGCCAACCGGGCACTGCGCGCCGACGCGATCGAAGCGCTGGTGCAGGTGCGCGAGGGCGCGCCGCTGGCCTCGGCGCTGGCCGCGCGCAAGCGCTTCCCGGGGCTGCTCGCGATGTTCGCCCGTCTGGGCGAGCAGACCGGGCAGTTGCCACAGATGCTCGACCGCGCCGCGCGCCAGCTCGCGGGCGAGGTGCAGCGCCGTGCGCTGGCGCTGGCCACGCTGCTCGAGCCGCTGCTGATCGTCGCGATGGGCGCCGTCGTGATGCTGATCGTGCTGGCGGTGCTGCTGCCGATCATCCAGCTCAACACCTGGGTGAAGTAGACGCGACACGCGTGGCGCGGGCCGCGACTCGAGCCGCGACCGGTGGCTGCGCAAGCCTCCAAGTGATCCGCGATCACCGGGCTCATCGTCCGAGTGGCGTCGAGGCGATATGCTTGAATGGCATCCGGGCCGACTTCGACGGAGCTTGCCATGTCCAAGTCACACGAACTGGTGCCGCTGCCGCAACGTGGCAGCGGCATCCCGATCGCGCAGATGCGCAGCCTCTACCGCTGCGACGAGGTCGAGCGGCGCCTCACCAAGCTGCCGCCCAAGGAGCACGAGAGCCTGCGCAACACCTACCAGCGCATGCTCGAGAAGGGCCCCGAGCGCTTCCAGGTCAAGCCTTCCGGGCTGGCCGGGATGGAGCACCTCTACGACGAGCTGCCCAACTTCCATGCCGCGCTCGACGACATCCGGCGCCAGCTCGCGCTGTGCCACGACAGCCACGACGCGCTCGAGATCACGCCGATCCTGCTGCTCGGGCCGCCCGGCGTGGGCAAGACGCACTTCGCGCGCGAGGTCGCGCTGCTGCTGGGCACCGGGATGGGCTTCGTCTCGATGAGTTCGCTCACCGCCGGCTGGGTGCTCAGCGGCGCCTCGTCGCAGTGGAAGGGCGCGCGCCCGGGCAAGGTCTTCGAGACGCTGGTCGACGGCGAGTACGCCAACCCGGTGATGGTCGTCGACGAGATCGACAAGGCGCGCGGCGAGCACGCCTACGACCCGCTGGGCGCGCTCTACAGCCTGCTCGAGTGCGACACCGCGCGCAGCTTCATCGACGAGTTCGCCGAGGTGCCGCTCGACGCCAGCCAGGTGATCTGGGTCGCCACCGCCAACGACGAGCGCGCGATCCCCGAGCCGATCCTCAACCGGGTCAAGGTCTACGAGGTGCAGCGACCCGACCGCGACGCCGCGCGCTCGATTGCGCGCCGGCTGTACTCCGCCATCCGTGGCCAGCACGACTGGGGCCGGCGTTTCGCACCCGAGCCGCAGGACGCCGTGCTCGACCGCCTGGCCGAACTCGCGCCACGCGAGATGCGCCACGCCTGGATGACGGGCTTCGGCAACGCCCGGCTCGACGGCCGCGCTGCGATCGAGCCGGGCGACCTGCCCGAGGCGCAAGGCCAGCGAGCACCGATCGGCTTCATGCAATAGCCCCGGGTGCGCCGGAGCGCGCCGGCCGCGCCCGGGTCTTCAGCAGGCCAGTGCGCGCGGCATGCCGTGGCGACGCACGCAGTGGCGTCCCGAGTTCTTGCCGGCATACATCGCCGCATCGGCACACTTGAGCAGGTCGCGGGCGTCGCGGCAGTCGAGCGGCGCCAACGCCAGGCCGATCGTCAGTCCGACCTGGCACGACTGCGCGCCGAATGTGAACGGTGCGTCGAAGGCGGCCAGCATCTTGGCGCCCAGCCGTTCGGCGTCGGCCGTGACGTGAATCCCGGCGGCCATGACGACGAACTCGTCGCCGCCCAGGCGTGCCAGGACGTCGCCGTCGCGCAGCGTGCTGCCCAGGCGCCGGCCGACCTGGACCAGCAACTCGTCGCCGGCGTCGTGGCCGAACCGGTCGTTGACGGCCTTGAAGCCGTCGAGGTCGAGCAGGTAGAGCGCCAGCACACTGCGGTCGCTGCAGCGCGCCACTTCGCGCCGCAGCGCGACATCGAGTCCGCGCCGGTTGGGCAGGCCGGTGAGGGCATCGGTATCGGCGAGCGAGCGCAGCGCCTGCTTGTCGAGTTCGGAGCGTTCGGCGGTGCGACGAATGTCGCCGATGCGCAGTCCCAGCACCTGCATCCAGGCCAGCATCTCGAGCGCCGAGGCGAACTGGAACAGATGCAGGGTCCAGAAGTTCACCGGCAACACGCCGCGCAGCAGCGCGCTGATGCCCAGCACGCCGCCCAGATAGGCCGTCCAGCCGATCATCATGTACACGCCCAACGCCTCGCCGCGGCGCGCGCGCACGAACGCCGCCGGCAGCGCGAACAACATCGGCCCGGGCCCGAGCAGCGTGGCTGCCAGGTGCGTCTGGCGGTAGTCGAGCAGACCCAGCAGCGACGCCAGCAGGCAGGCCGTCGACAACCCCGTCACCCAGCGCAGCCCAAGGAACATGCGCCGGTGATCGGCCTCGATGTGCAGGGCACGGCCCACGAACAGGCTGCCCGCGGCCACCGCCAGCAACGCCGACTGCGGCAGGATCTTGCCCGCCGACCCGGCCAGGTCGTGCCAGAGGTACTGCTGACCGATGCCGAAGAAGACGATGAAGAAGAGTTCGGTACCGAACAACAACAGGCCGTACTGAGCGAACAGCACGTCGCGCAGCGTCAGCCACTGCGCCAGGCTGTACAGCAGCAGCGTCAGCACCGCGCCGGCGAGCAGGCCCTGCAGCAGTTGCGCCTGCGACTCGTGTGCCACGAAGGCGTCCGGCCGATACAGCGCCAGCGGCACCAGCATCGAGCCGGCGGTCTGCACGCGCACCCACAGCTCGTTCCGCTGCCCGGGTGCAAGGTCGAGCCGCAGCGCGTGCGCACGGCTGAACATCGGTCGCTCGTCGAAGGCCTGCGCGTTGCCCAGCACGCCGTGCGACGCCACCCGGCCGTCGGTCAGCAGATAGACATCGGCGCGGTTGATCGGCGTGTAGTCGAGCTCGAGCACCCACGCTCCGCCAGCGCCGTCGGACACCTGCAGCGGCACGCGCAACCACATCGCCTCACGCCGCACGCCGAAGTTGGCGTGCGGTCCGGGTGGAGGCCGGAAATCGTGCTGGCGCGCAAGCACATCGTCCAGGCTCAGCGTCAGCGCCGCGTCGGGCAGCACCGTGACCGCCGGCCACACGTCGACGACGGCACTCGACGCGTCGAGCCGCAGCGCCGGTTCGGCAGGCACGGCAGCAGCCGCGACCCCGGCCAGGGCACAGGCGACGAGCCATCGGCGCAGCAGTGATCGGATCGACATCGTGAGCTCGGCGGTTCCGGACGGCGGCAGCGGCCGCGCAGGGCCGGACCCATTGCGCGGCGTGACCGCTCTGCGTCAACTTCGGCAGGTTGGGTCAGGACTTGAATCGACGCCGCGAGCTGCTGCGCACGGAGCCGCGCACCCTATCATCGCCGGCATGGCCTCGCCGCTCTCCGACCGCCTGGTGGTCGCGCTGTCGTCGCGCGCGCTGTTCGATTTCGAGGCCGAGAACCGCGTCTTCGAGGCCAGCGACGACCGCGCCTACATGCTGCTGCAACTGCAGCGGCTCGACGAGCCGGCGCCACCGGGGGTGGCGTTCTCGCTGGTGCGCAAGCTGCTGGCGTTCAACGCCGGCGCCGCGCCGCAGGTCGAAGTGGTGATCCTGTCGCGCAACGATCCAGTGTCGGGGCTGCGCGTGTTCCGCTCGTGCCAGCACTACGGCCTGGGCATCGAGCGCGGCGTCTTCACGCGCGGCGCATCGCCGTGGCGTTACCTGCGCCCGCTCGCCGCGCATCTGTTCCTCTCGGCCAACGAGGCCGACGTGCGCTCGGCGCTCGACGCCGGCGTACCCGCCGCGCGCGTCTATCCGCACAGCGTGCGCGCGTCGGATGCGCACCCGCGCGAGGTGCGCATCGCCTTCGACGGCGACGCGGTGCTGTTCTCCGACGAGGCCGAGGCGATCTACCAGCGCGACGGGCTCGAGGCCTTCCAGCAGCACGAGAGCAGCCAGGCCGCCACACCGCTGGCGGCCGGGCCGTTCAAGCCGCTGCTGCTCGGACTGCAGCGGCTGCAGCGCGCGCCCGAGCCGGCGTGCCCGGCCGACGCGGCCGGCATGCGCGTGCGCACCGCGCTCGTCACCGCGCGCAGCGCACCCGCACACGAGCGCGCGATCCGCACGCTGATGTCCTGGCACATCGACATCGACGAGGCGATGTTCCTCGGCGGCCTGCCCAAGGGCGAGTTCCTGCGCGAGTTCGAGCCCGACTTCTTCTTCGACGACCAGACCGGCTACTGCGACACCGCCTCCAAAGTCGGGCCCACGGGGCACGTGGTGAGCGGCGTGAAGAACGAGGCCGGGAGGGCCTGAACGCTCGCGTTCCGAGCCAGGAAAAGCCTTTCCATTGACATGCTGTCAATTTATCTCCAAAGCCGGGCCGCTCCGTGGCCCGGCTTTGGAGCGCGACGCGCTGCCACGGCTACACTCGAACGAACGGAGGATCCATGTCCCGCAAGCTGGTGGAGTGCGTGCCGAACATCTCGGAAGGCCGGGATGCCGCGAAGATCAAGCAGGTGACGGACGCCATCAGCGCCGTTCCGGGCGTGCGGGTACTGGATGTGGATCCGGGGGCGGACACCAACCGCACGGTCATCACCTTCGTGGGGGAGCCTGACGCCGTGCTGGCGGGTGCCTTCGCGTGCATCGCCGAAGCCGCCAAGGCCATTGACATGACCCAGCACCACGGGGCCCACCCCCGCATGGGC
>JBBIPS010000246.1:0-5309 GCA_037442725.1 Burkholderiales bacterium
GGCGGCTTGATGTCCCGGTGCACGACGCCGCGCTCGTGCGCGTAGGCGAGGCCCTCGGCGACCTGCGCGGCGATCTGGGCGACGCGCGCAGGATCGAGCACGACGCCCGAATCGAGGATGTCGCGCAGCGACCGGCCGTCGCGCATCACCGGCTGCTTGCTGAAGGCCAGGTAGGCGAGCGGGCGCGAGTAGCTGGACTCGCGCATCTCGATCTGGCGCGCCAGCGCCAGGTCGAGCAGCGACTGCGTGCGGCTCTCGAAGAACACCGGGGCGGCCGCAGCCACGCTGCCGGTCGCGGGTGCCGCGGTGCCGACACCGCTCGACGTGGCCGGCAGCGCGCGGCGCAGGTGCACGCTGTCCAGCGCGGTGACACCGACGAACAGCAGCAGCACCAGCCCCGAGCACAACGCGGCCGGGTCGCGCAGCACCTTGGCCCAGGTGGCGGCAAGGTTGCGGTTGCGCAGCACGCGCACGGCATAACCCAGCAGCGACGCGAACAGCGCCCACAGTGCCATGTCGGTCCAGAGCCAGACGAACTTGAAATCCATGGCGTGTTCAGACGGGTCGATGCATCAGGCCAGCCGCACGCGCGGGTCGACCCAGGTGTAGGCGATGTCGATGAGTGCGTTGCTGGCGATGTACAGCGCCGAGCCGAGGAAGACCATCGTGCGCACGATCGCGAAGTCCTGGCCGGCGATGGCCTCGATCACGAACGCGCCCAGCCCCGGGATGCCGAAGAAGCTCTCGAACACCAGGCTGCCCAGGAACACATACGGCAGGTACGAGCCGGCGCTGGTGATGATCGGGATCAGCGCATTGCGCAGCACGTGGCGGAACAGCACCACCGGCTCGGCCAGGCCCTTGGCCCGCGCGGTGCGCACGTAGTCCTTGGCCGTCTCCTCGAGGAACATCGCACGGTACAGCCGCGCCTCGCCGCCCAGCCGCGCCAGCAGCGACAGGAACACCGGCAGGGCCAGGAAGCGCACCGCGTCCAGCCCCGGCGCGTAGCCCGAGATCGGCACCAGCCGCAGCACGCGCGAGAACGCGTACTGGCCGACGATGATGTAGAACAGGCTCGAGATCGACAGCATCAGCACGCACAGCACGACGCCCCAGAAGTCGATGCGCGAGTGGCGGAAGAAGACGAGCAGCAGCGAGAAGCCGATGCTCGCGACGAGCTGCAGCAGGAACAGCGGCAGCGCCAGCCGCAGGCTCACGCCCATGCGTGTGGCGACCTCGTGGCCGATGTCGGTCGAGCGTGCCGAGTCGCTGCGGCCGAAGTCGAGCGCGAGCAGCGACACCGAGCGCTCCCACAGCACCGTGCGCGTCACCTTCGCCGCGCCCTGCTCGGCAGCGTTGTAGTAGAGCGGACGGTCGTAGCCGCGCTCGCTCTTCCACTTGTCGATCTGCTGCTGCGTGATGCGCTTGCCGCCGATGTTCAGCCGCGCCATGTCGTCGGGCGTATTGACGGTGAAGAACAGGAAGAAGGTCAGCAGGTTGACGCCGATGAGGATCAGCAGGCCGTAGCCCAGGCGGCGCACGATGAACGCGGCCATCTCAGACGGGCCTCCCGGCGGCCACGCCACGCGCGGTGGCCGTCTCGCGCCGGCGGAAGCTGCGCCACGCGGCACGCCCGAGCGCCAGCGCGAGCAGCGCGACAAAGGCCAGCGGCCAGTAGACCGGGTGATTCCACTCGGCCTGCTTGCGCGCACGCAGCGCCGCGTCGATCCGGTAGTACTTGGCCATGTCGCGGATCAGGATGCTCGGCTTGCCGTTGTAGACCCATTGCTGGAACGCCAGGCCACCCCAAGGGAAGTAGCCGAAAGCCCAGGGCGAATCTTCCTGCACGATGGCCACCATCCTGTCGATCACGGCCTGCTTCTGCGGCCCGTCGTCGAGCGCCTGCAACTGGCGGTAGAGGGCGTTGAACTCGGGGTTGTCGTAGTTGGCGATGTTCTCGCCGTTGTTCTTCGACTTGGCATTCGGCCCGTACAGCAGGAACAGGAAATTCTCGGCATCGGGGTAGTCGGCGAGCCAGCCGGCCCAGAAGATCTGGTGCTTGCCCTTGAGCGTCTTGTCCTGGTACTGGTTGAAGTCGGTGGCGCGGATCTCGAGCTGGAGACCGAGCTTGGCGAACTGCTTGACCATCCAGTCGTTCTCGCTCTTGAACTCGGGTGTGATCGCGCGCTGGAAGTCGTAGTTCAGCACCAGCGGCTGGCCCGTCACGGCGTCGCGGCCGTCGGGGTAGCCGGCCTCGGCGAGCAGCTTCCTGGCCTCCTCGATCGGCCGCCGCACCGCGTGGCCGTCGCGCCAGACGTGGGTCACCGGGTCGTGGAAGTCGCCCTGCCCCTCGCGCGAGCCGAACAGCCCCGGCGGCAGCGGGCCGTGCGAGGCGACGCCGCCCTTGTGCTTGAAGATGCGGCCGTAGCCCTCCTCCCAGTCGATGGCGATGGCGATCGCCTGGCGCAGCTTGCGGTTCCGCGCCTGCTGCTCGGGCGTGTCGCCGCGGCCGACCACCGGGTCGAGCATGTTGAAGCCGAGGTACCAGTCGGAGATGTCGGTCATCAGCGGGAACTTGAAGCCGCGCTCCTGGTACTGGCGCTTGATGTCGTCGGAATCGTCGGCGTCGTTGCGGAACTGCACGCCCCACTCGGGGCGCTCGATCTCGGGCACGTCGAAGTAGCCCTGCTTGAACTTCTCCTTGCGCGGCACGCCTTCCTTCTCGATCGTCACGTACAGCGTGTCGATGAACGGCATGCGCTTGCCGCAGTCGTCGAGCAGCCCGGCGGCCTGGTCCTCGGGCGCGCCCTCGCACGGGTACGGCTCGCCGCGGAAGTTCGGGTTGCGCTTCATCACGTGGCGGCGGTCGCGGATGAACTCGGTCATCATGTACGGGCCGGTGCCGACCGGCCACTGGTTCAGCGACAGCCCGTTCTCGTTCATGCCCGGCTGGGCGTAGAAGGCGTCGGCTTCCCACGGCAGCGGCGCCAGGAACGGCATCGCCATCCAGTAGCTCCACTGCGGGTACTTGCCCTTCAACCGCACGCGCCAGGTGTACTTGTCGACCACCGTCGCGCCGGCCAGCGGCCAGCGGCGGAAGTCGAGGAAGGGCTTGTCGCGGATGTCCTGCGGCAGTCCGGCCAGCAGCCTGGCGTCCTCGCGCTTGACGAGTGCGCCGTAGTCCTTCAGTCCGATCACGTACTCGGCGAAGACCGAGAACACCGGCGCCTCGATGCGCGTGGTGGCGTGGCGCTTGAGCGCGTAGACGAAGTCGTCGGCCACCAGCTCGCGCGTGCCCTGGTGCTCGAACTCGAGCGGCGAGCGCTTGTCACCCAACTGCTCGCGCGTCATCGACAGATAGAGGTAACGGCCCTGCGCGTCCTTGGCGAACGCCGGATGCGGCTGGTACAGGATGCCGGGCCTGACGTGGATGTCGTAGACGCTCTCGGCGATCGCCTCGGGCGCTGCGTCGTCGGGCAGCGTCTTGCCGTCCTTGTCGAGGTAGCGCGGCCTGGCCACCTCGGCAGCCGACTTCGGGATCAGCGTGTACGGCCGCTTCAGGTAGTGGTAGCCGTAGGGCGGCTCGTAGATCTGGTAGGTGTATGCCGACTCGGGGTTGGCGTACGACGCGGTCGGATCGAGGTAGCGCGGCGAGCGCTCGTCGAACGAGTAGAACAGCGTGTTGTCGCGCTCGGCGCCGGCCGGATGCGGGCTGTTGTTGCAGCCGGCGACCAGCAGCATCACGGGCGCGGCCAGCAGCATCGTCAACGACACCTTGCACCGCAGCGCCACCCCGGCCAGCGCGGCTCGGCTCGAACGACGTGCAATGGCAAGTCCGCGCATGCGGCAACGCTCCTGGTGCAGGTGCCCGCGCTGCGGCCGGGTGGGCCGCGCGCTGGCGCAGAAAAACCGGCGCCTCGAGGGGTCCGCTCGTGACCGACCCGTGTCGAGGCGAGGCTGGATTCTATGCGGCCGGGGCGCCCGAGCGGCAGCGGGCCTTCGCCCACGCGGCTTCGTTCACCATCCGACCAGCACGTCACGGCCGTCGACCAGCACCTGCACCCGCGCCCCGACGGGCAGCGTCACCTTGGGCTGCACATGGCCAAACGGCAGCCCCGTGACGATGGGTGTGCGACAGATGCTCCTGAGGTGCGCGACGGCGCTGGCCAGCGTGTAGCCGCGATCCAGCGGCGACTTGCGCCAGTCGGTGAAGGCGCCCAGCAGCAGCGCCTTCTGCGCGCCGAGCACCCCCGCCTGGTGCAACTGCAGCAGCATGCGCTCGATGCGGTAGGGGTGCTCGGCGACATCCTCGACGAACAGGATGCCGCCCCTGACTCGCGGGAAGTGCGGCGTGCCCAGCAGCGAGCAGACCATCGTCAAGTTACCGCCCCAGAGCACGCCGCGCGCGGCCAGCCCGTCCAGGCCCGGCGTGGTGCGAAAACCCACCGCTTCGAGCTCGCCGGACATCGCCTCATTGAAGCAGTCGCGCGTGACTTCGTCGACGCCGCCGGCCTCGTCGGTGCGGCCGAAGTCGTCGCACGCCATCGGGCCGTGCCAGCTGCGCGCGCCGGTGTGCGCAAGCAGTCCGAGCTGCAGCGCGGTGAGGTCGCTGTAGCCGACCCAGCGCGTGCCGGCCTCGACGCTGCGCGCCAGCCGGGCCCAGTCGATACGGTCGAGCAGCCGCGTCAGCCCGTAGCCGCCGCGGCAGGCCAGTGCCACCGACGGCGCGGCGTCGGCCACGCGGTACAGCGTGGCCAGCCTTGCCTGGTCGTCACCGGCAAAGCGCTGGTGACGGGCACGTACGCTCGGGTCGAGCGTGACCTGAAAGCCGAGCGCCGACAGGCGTTGCCGCGCCAGCCGCAGCGCAGCGCTGCGCCACTCGACACCGGCCGGGGCAAAGATGTCCAGGGTCGTCATGATCAGCGTTGGGTGTCACCGAACTCGAGCGGCGGCAGGTGGTCTGTGGCCGGCCACTCGGTCGCATCGCCGACTGGAATCGCCGGAATCAGGCCGATCGACGACGCCGGGCGGGCGGTCGGCCGTTGCGCGCGCGCCTGGTGCGCACTGGGCTCTTGCGCACCAGGCTCTTGCGCACCAGTCCTTTGCCCACCGCTCTGTTGGGCACTGGCTTGCTGCACACCGGCTTGCTTCACACTGCGCTGAGGTGCACTGGCCTGTTGCGCGCGGCGCTGCGCGAAGAACTGACGCAGCAACGCCGACGAGGCCTCGGCGAGCACGCCGCCCTGCACCGTGGTGTGATGGTTCAGCCGTGACTCGGCGAACAGGTCGAGCACCGATCCGGCGGCGCC
>JBBIPS010000247.1:0-5294 GCA_037442725.1 Burkholderiales bacterium
GCCGAGAACCTGGTCGCCCTCGGCCAGGCCCTGCACCAGTTCGACCACGGCCACGCCGGCGGACCGGCCGCGGGCTCCGAGCGTCAGCGGCACCTGCTCGGTGCGGCCGCGCGTGATGCGGATCGCATACGGGCGCGCCTGGTCGGTGCGCACCGCCGACACGGGCAGGAGCAGTGCCGGCCGGCGCTCGATCTCGATCCAGCCGCGCGCGAACAACCCCTGGCGCAGCGCGGGGTGCGGCGTCACGGCCAGGTAGGCCGAGACCGCGCGCGAGCCGGCCTGCGCGCTGGGGTTGATGCGCACGACACGGGCCGCGATCGGCGCGGCGATGCCGTCGATCGCCAACCGGGCGTCGGCGCCGATGCGCAGTGAGGTGATCTCCTCGGGCGGGACTGCCGCCTCGAGTTCGAGCCGCGCGAGGTCGACGATCTCGAGCAGGCGCGCGTCCACCGCGACGCGCTCGCCAGGCTGCGCCAGGCGCTGCGAGACGACGCCGTCGATCGGCGCCCTCACGGTGGCGTCGGCGCGCGTCTTGCGGGCCAGTTCCACGGCGGCCAGCGCCGCCTGCAGCGTCGCCTGCGCGCCGGCCTCGGCCGAGATCGAGGTCTCGAGCGCGGTCGCCGAGATGAAGCCCTGTGCCACCAGCGCCTGGTTGTTCTTCAGCTGGCGCTGCGCGATCTCGAGCTGCGCGCGCGCCGCGCTGGCCTGTTGCTCGGCCTGGCGCAGCCGCCAGTCGAACTCGGTGGTGTCGAGCTGCGCCAGCACCTGGCCGGCGCGCACGCCTTCGCCCTCGCGCACCGCCATCGTGACGAGCTCGGCGGCGACCCTGGCCTTGACGAAGGCGCTGTTGACGGCCTTCACGCTGCCCGAGATGTCGATCCCGCGCGCGAGTTCGGCGCGACCGACGACGAGCACGTCCTGAACGGCCAGGTCCAGCGTCGGTGCAGCGGCGGAGGCCGCCGGCGGCGTGGCGCGCTGCTCGACGCGGCGCGTCTGCAGCGCGCGGCCGATCGCCAGTGCGAGCACGAGCACCGCCAGCAGCGGCAGCAGCCAGCGCAGTCTGGACTTCATGGGGCGAATCTCCTCGCAGCGGGGGTCGTCGCGGGCCGGCGCCCGGTACCGGGCGCGGCTGGCGCGGGTGCGGCGCGGTTGCACAGGCCGCCCAGCAGCAGGTTCACGTGCTGGCGGATGAAGCGGTGGCCGTCGAGCCGCCAGTGACTCGCCGGGCACGCGCCCAGCGAGTGCCTGTGCAGGCACAGCATGATCATCGGCAGCACCAGCGAGTGCACTGCGGAGGCCACGTCGACGCGTCGGAACTCGCCGCGCCGCATGCCGCGGCGCAGGATGCCGCCGAGCAGGCGGTGTGCGCGCTCGACGACCTCGCGCTCGTAGTAGTCGGCGATCTCGGGGACGTTGCGCACCTCGTTGATCACCAGCTTGAACACGCCCGATGACGGACTGTCGTACATCTGCGACCACCAGCGCGTGAGCAGGCCGCGCAGCAACTCGGTGCTGCCGCCGTCGAAGCCCGCAGCCAGCGCCGCACCCTCGTCGATGCGCGCCGACAGGCTGTGCGCGATCACCGCCTCGAGCAACGCCACCTTGCTCGGGAAGTACAGGTACAGCGTGCCCTTGGACACGCCGGCGCGCCGTGCCACTTCCTCGATGCGGGTGGCGGCGAAACCCCTCTCGACGAACAGCGCGAGCGCGGCGTCGAGCAACTCCTGCGGGCGCGCCTGCTTGCGGCGGCGGTGGGGCGGTTCGGCGCGGGGCATGGCTAATGACTGACTGGTCAGTAATATAACGCGGATCGCGGCCGCCTTCGGCGCTGCGACGCCGGGCCGGTTCAGGTGCGGCCGTTAACATGCGCGCCTTTGGATCGGGGCGAACGCGTGGACATCTGGTTGCTGGGCAAGGCCGTGGTCATGGGGGTGGTCGAAGGGCTGACCGAGTTCCTGCCGATCTCGTCGACCGGGCATCTGATCCTGGCCGGCTCGCTGCTCGACTTCGCCGATGCCAAGGCCAAGGTGTTCGACATCGCGATCCAGACCGGCGCCATCATCGCCGTCGTCATCGTCTACTGGCAGCGGCTGCGCGATGCGGTGCTGCAGTTGCCGAGCAGCGCGCGGGCGCGGCGCTTCGTGACGAACGTGGCCATCGGATTCGTCCCTGCCGTCGTGCTCGGCCTGGCGTTCGGCAAGGCGATCAAGGCGCACCTGTTCAACGCACCGGTGGTCGCGGCCACCTTCATCCTCGGCGGCTTCATCATCCTGTGGGCCGAGCGGCGACCCGCCGCCAGCGTGCGCGTCGCCGCGGTCGACGACATGACGCCGCTCGACGCGCTCAAGGTCGGCCTGGCGCAATGCCTGGCGATGATCCCGGGCACCAGCCGCTCGGGCGCCACGATCATCGGCGGCATGCTGCTCGGCCTGTCGCGCCAGGCGGCCACCGACTTCAGCTTCTTCCTGGCCGTCCCGACGCTGATCGGCGCCGGCGCCTACAGCCTGTACAAGGAGCGGGCGCTGCTGAGCATGGCCGACCTGCCGCTGTTCGGCGTCGGCTTCGCCGTCTCCTTCGTCGCCGCCTGGGTCTGCGTGCGCTGGCTGCTGCGTTACATCGCCAGCCACACCTTCATCGGCTTCGCCTGGTACCGCATCGCCTTCGGGCTGGTCGTGCTGGGCACGGCCTGGACCGGAGCGGTCGTCTGGGCCGATTGACCTGGCTCGGCTCGAAGCAGGCGCTCGGCGCGCGCATCAATCGGAGGGGCGGCGCTCGAACACCAGGTCCCACACGCCGTGGCCGAGGCGCAGGCCGCGCGTCTCGAACTTGGTCAACGGCCGCAGTTCGGGCCGCGGTGCGTAGCCCGCCGCCGTGTTGGCCAGCGCCGGGCACGCCGTCAGCACGGCCAGCATCTGCTGCGCGTAGTCTTCCCAGTCGGTGGCGCAGTGCAGCCAGCCGCCGGGGGCCAGCCGCGAGGCCAGCAGGTCGACGAAGGCCGGCTGGATCAGACGGCGCTTGTGGTGGCGCAGCTTGTGCCACGGGTCGGGAAAGAAGATGTGCACGCCGGCCAGCGTGGCCGGCTCGATCATCTGCCGCAGCACCTCGACGGCATCGTGCTGGACGATGCGGACGTTGGCGAGATCGCGCGCGCCGATTTGCCGCAGCAGCGCGCCGATGCCGGGCGTGTGCACCTCGACGCCGATGAAGTCGAGGTCGGGCCGCGCCGTGGCGATCTGCGCCGTGGCGTCGCCCATGCCGAAACCGATCTCGAGCACCACCGGCGCGTGGCGACCGAAGACGGCGTTGAAGTCCAGCGCCCGCGCTTCGAAAGGCAGCAGGTAGCGCGGCCCGAGGTCCTGCAGCGCGCGCGCCTGTCCGCTGCCGATGCGGCCGGCGCGAAGCACGTAGCTGCGGATCGGGCGGCGCGCGGTGCTGTCGGTCATTTCGGTCTGTCGCAGCAACAAAAAAGCCCCGGTCGGGGCCTCGGCTGATCTGGAGCGGGTGAAGGGAATCGAACCCTCGTATGAAGCTTGGGAAGCTGCCGTTCTGCCATTGAACTACACCCGCTCGGTGTGGCCGCGAGTGTAGCGCGACGACGGAGGTTTCCCGCGCGTGCGGCGGCGGCAGGCGAGTGCCGGATCCACGCGCCCGCCGGGCTTTGGAGCGGGCCTGCGCCTGGCCCGCGCGTTTGCGCCGGGCAAGTCTGCCGCAAGACGTCAGAAAGGTACCGGCGCTCGCGTGACCGCGTCGGTCAACGGCCTGGCCCGCGCCAGCGCATGCGACGCATCGCACCAGCCGTCGCAGCCGTTGCGACCGGGCCGGCGGCGCCACAGGTTGAGCAGCCCCTTGCAGCGGGCATAGAAGTGGAAGAAGCGCAGCACCGCATCGATCTCCGCGCGGCTCGGCGGATGGTCGCAGCAGATCAACTTGTCGTCGGACATGCCGCGGTCCGTCAGCGTCACCGCGCCCCAGGCGTTGACGCGCTTGCGCGTGCCCTGGGGCAGGCGCGGCCCGAGCACCAGCGCGTCGAGCAGATCGCCTTCGAGACCGAGCAGGGTCGGCACGGCGCCGTAGTTGAACGGGCAGGGCAGGGGCGAGACGAAGTCGATGCTGCCGGTGGAGCCGCGCTTGAGAAAGCTGCCGCGCGGCACCTCGATGACGACGTCGACTTCGATCGGCGGCTGCAGCGGGACATCGCCCGGCGCCCCGGTGGATCGGCAATCGTGCATCAGGCGAGCGTACCCGCGGCCGGCCGGCCGGCGCCGCGCGATGGACCGGATTGCCGCCCGGCCCGGCCGGCCGGACCCCGGAGTTTCCTGCGTGGCGCGGGCTGGGGCGATGCGGCATCATGACCGCAGGCGCCGCCATGAACGCACCGATCCAGCTCGTCTACCTGGGCCCGCACCCGCCCGACCTGGGCACCTCGGCCTGGGGGCCGTTCGTGCTGCATCCGGTGGCGACGCTGGCCGAACTGGGGGCGGCGCTCGACACCCAGGCGTGCGACGCGATCGTGCTGGCGTCGGGGTCGCCCGCGGCACTGGCCGGCTGGAGCGGCCTGACGCGCGCCGTGATCGATGCCGCCGTGGTGCTGCTGGCGCCCGAGCCCGAGGCCGGCGCGGCACTGCGCCTGGTGCAGATCGGCGTGCAGGACGTGCTGCCGCGCCGCGAGGGCAACTCCGAGACGCTGGCCCGCGTGCTGCGGCTGGCGGTCGAGCGCAAGCGGCTCGAACGCGCGGCGCGCCGCGCGCACGCCACCGACCTCGCCACCGGGTTGCCCAACCACGCGCAACTGATGGAGCACATGACACACCTGCTGGCGCTGCGCGAGCGCGAGCCGGCGGCGATGGCGCTGCTGGCGCTGCGCATCGAGGGACTGCAGGCGACCGAAGCGCTGCTGGGCGTCGAGGCCGCCAATGTGCTGCGCCGCAAGGTGGCGGTGCGCTTGCGCGCGGGATTGCGCGCCAGCGACGTCGTCGCGGCCATCGGCGGCGACAGCTTTGCCGTGCTGCTGGCGTGGCTCGACGCGCCGGCCGACGCCGAGCGCGTCGCCGCCAAGCTCGCGCAGGCGCTGCAGCGACCGCTGCGCATCACCGGGCAGGATGCGGCGGTGGCCGTGCGCGTCGGGCTGCTTGCCGGCAGGCGCGTCCGCAGGCTTGTCGCCCCGCTTCGGCTTCTCCGGCTTCTGCTTGCCGGCGGGTTTGCCGCCCTCTTTGCCTGCAACCGCGTCAGACATCGAGCATCTCTCCGTTCGATTTGAAGAAGCGCACGCGCTTGCCGTCGAGATCGGAAGAGCA
>JBBIPS010000248.1:0-5275 GCA_037442725.1 Burkholderiales bacterium
CAGCCGGCCTCAAGGGTTCGCTGCGCCGGGCCGCGCCCGCCCTTGACCCCGGCTGCCAGCCAAAACACCACCGAATCCACCCACTCGGAATTCAAGAGAGGCGAATAAATGGGTCATGAGTGCCTCGCAGGTTCGATTGCCGCAGCGCCAGGATGCGGCATCTCGGGAGCATGCATCGGGCGTGCCACCAATCCACATCGCACCGCCGCCGCGACATATCATCTGCCCCCCCCGGGCGATGCGCCCCATGCAGTGCGGATTCGCAAGGAGGCGGCGATGGACGGGTCGAGTCGGTCTGACGTGCACAGCGTCCGGCAGTGGATCCAGCGCGTGATTTCCGGCAGCAGTGCAGGGCATCTCGTGCACCGCCTGGATGGCGTGCTGCTGGTTGCGTCGGGTCGGACCTGTTGCGAGGTTGCCGAGTGTTTCGGCGTCGATCGGCGCACCGTCGAGCGCTGGGTTCGAGCGGCGACTTCCGGGGGCATCGACGGCCTGGCCGAGCATTGCCATGGCGGTCGGCCTGCGAAGTTGAGTGCAGTGCAGGCGCAGCAGGTCAGGCTCGCGCTGCAGGCCTGCCCTGTGGTCTACGGCTTTGCGGATCGTCAATGGACCGGCAAGCGTCTGGCCTCGCACGTCAGCAGGCTCTGCGGCGTCGACCTGAGCGTGCGCAGCTGCCAGCGGTTGATCGCGCGCAGCGCGTCCACCTGGGTAGACCGGTGGCCAGCGACGACGTGCGGCGACAGCGGATCTGGCGTTCGGGCCAGACCCGTGCGCCGCGTCGGCGCGGACCGTGCGCCGTCGGGCGGCGAACTGTCAATTTCCTCGACATGCGTCGCCGCTGCCGGATCGCTTCGACCTCGGTCATGTACGGCCTGATCGACCTTCGCCGCTGGATCGTTGGCCACGGCGCCGCGGTGTTGCCGGCGCCGTGGTGGCGATCGCGGCCACCTGAACCGCCCGCGCATCGAGTCGTGAGTGCGAATCAGCCGCACCCCAGGCGCACGTTCCTGGACGTGCCCGACACGCGGCGAGCGCTGCCATGAGCAGGGTCGCCAGGCAAAGCACGACGGCGGAGATCGCCGCGCTCGAGCAGGTGTGCGATCGCGTCGCCGGCTTCGGCGCCGACGTGTCGCTGGAATGGGTGGACGGCTTCGTCGCCGCACTGGTTGCGGGACCGCGTGCGCTGCCGAGCGACGAGTGGCTGCCGGCGATGTTCGGCGACGCGTTCGAGCGGGCGTTTGCCGACCCCGCCGACGTGGCGCAGGCGCTGGGCGCGCTGCAGGCACGCTGGCAGGTCGTCGCCAGTCAGCTCGATGCCGAGTCGCTGTTCGAAGACCCCGACCGATTGCGCCTGCAGCCGCTGATGATCAGCGACGACGCCGGGGACCGGCGCCAGTGGGTCGAGACCGGCCAAATGAGCGCCGACGAGGCCGCCGTGCCGCCGCAGACCGGCGCGCTGTGGGCCGAGGGTTTCATGGCCGCGGTGCATGCCTTTGCCGCCGACTGGCCTGAAGCCGACACGCAGCACGAGGACGCGCTCGGCTACGACTCCGCACTGACCGACGTCGTGGCGTTGACCCTGCCGCCAGCCGAGTTGACCGGGTACCTCGCCGAGGTCTATCCGGGCCAGTCGATCAGCCGCGACGAGCTGATCGATGCCGCCTGTCTCGCCGTGCAGGACCTGCGCATGTATTGGGTCGACCACGCGCCCAGGCCCGCGACCCGGCACGTCGAGGCCAGACCGGGGCGCAACGACCCGTGTCCGTGCGGCAGCGGCAGGAAGTACAAGAAGTGCCACGGTGCCGTCGCACCCTGATCGCGCTGTGACGGCGCCCGCGCCAAGGGCCGCGCCGGCTGGCGGCGCCCGACTCCGCGGCAGCGTGCGCCGGCAGACCATGCGCTAAAGTGCCCGGCCATGCAAAGCGAACGAGAGCCCGTCGAGGCAGGGCCCGCGGCGGTGCGCGAGACGCGCCAGGACCTGAAGGGACGCCACGTCGTGGTCGGACTGTCGGGCGGCATCGCCTGCTACAAGTCGGCCGACCTGGTGCGCGAGTTGCTTGCCGCCGGTGCCACGGTGCAGGTGGTGATGACCGAGGCGGCGTGTGCCTTCATCACGCCGGTCACGCTGCAGGCGCTGTCGGGGCGCGCGGTGGCCACCAGCCAGTGGGACGCGCGCGAGCCCAACAACATGGCGCACATCAACCTGACGCGCGGCGCCGATGCGATCCTGGTGGCGCCGGCGTCGGCCGACTTCATCGCCCGCATCGCGCACGGCCGCGCCGACGAGCTGCTGTCGCTGCTGTGCCTGGCGCGGCCGCTGTCCGGCGACGAACGCTGTGCGCTGCTGCTGGCGCCGGCGATGAACCGCGAGATGTGGGCGCACCCGGCGACGCAACGCAACGTCGCGCAGGCGCGCGCCGACGGCGCCATCGTGCTCGGCCCGGGCAACGGCGAGCAGGCCTGCGGCGAGACCGGCGACGGCCGCATGCTCGAGCCCGACGCGCTGCGCGACGAGCTGATCGCCTGCTTCGCCCCCAAGCTGCTGGCCGGGCGCAGCGTGCTGATCAGCGCCGGCCCGACCTACGAGGCGATCGACCCGGTGCGCGGCATCACCAACCTGTCGAGCGGCAAGATGGGCTTCGCCATCGCGCGCGCGGCGCAGGAAGCCGGCGCTGCGGTGACGCTGGTGGCCGGCCCGGTGCACCTGCCGACGCCGCGCCACGTGCGGCGCATCGACGTGACGAGCGCGCAGCAGATGTTCGACGCGGTACTGCCGCTGGCCGCTGCGAGCGACGTCTTCGTCGCCACCGCCGCGGTGGCCGACTGGCGGCCCGCCACCTTCGCCAGCCGCAAGATCAAGAAGGTCGCCAGTAGCGAGGGCCCGCCGCCGGCGCCGACCTTCGAACTGACCGAGAACCCCGACATCCTCGCCGCGGTGGCGCGACTGGGCGCTGCCGCGGCGTCGAAGCGGCCCTTCTGCGTTGGGTTTGCCGCCGAGAGCCACGACCTGGTCCACCATGCGCGCGCCAAGCGCGAGCGCAAGAACGTGCCGCTGCTCGTCGGCAACCTCGGGCCGGCCACCTTCGGTCGCGACCGCAACGCGTTGCTGCTGGTCGATGCCGACGGCGAGCGTGAACTCGCCAGCGCCGACAAGCTGACGCTGGCACGCGAGCTGATGCGCGAGATTGCGCGGCGCCTGGGATGAGGCGCCCAGGTCGCTTCGGTTGGCATGCGTCGATGCGGGCGCGTCCGACGGGTTCGCGGTGCGCGAGTGCGATGCCATGACGACCATCGACGTCAAGGTGCTCGACGCCCGTCTGGACGCTCAGTTGCCGCATTACGCCACGCCCGGCAGCGCCGGCCTCGACCTGCGCGCCTGCCTCGATGCGCCGCTGCGGCTCGAGCCCGGCCAGTGCGAACTGATCCCGACCGGGCTGGCGGTGCACATCGCAGACGCCGGGCTGGCGGCGCTGATCCTGCCGCGCTCGGGGCTGGGCCACAGGCAAGGCATCGTGCTGGGCAACCTGGTCGGACTCATCGACAGCGACTACCAGGGCCCGTTGCTGGTCAGTTGCTGGAACCGCGGTGCGACGGCCTTCACCGTGCAACCGCTCGAGCGCATCGCGCAGATGGTGATCGTGCCCGTGGTGCAGGCCGCGTTCCGTCGCGTCGACGAGTTCAGCGCCTCGGCGCGAGGTGAGGGCGGTTTCGGCTCGACCGGCAAGCACTGAGGCGCCGCGCCGGAGGCGAGCCCGCGTCGTCGGGCCTCGCAGTGCCTCAGTGCAGATGCGGCGAGCCCGGCGCCGTACCGAGCACGCTGACCCCGGGATCGGCGACGGACCTCGCTTCGGCCTCGGCGGCGCTGGCTGCACGCACCGCGATCACCTTGACGTGCAATTGCAACGCGATGCCGGCCAGCGGATGGTTGCCATCGAGCACCACGTGCGACGCGTAGACCTCGGTGACCCTGTAGATCGCATCCTGCGGCATGCCGACGGTCTGCGCCCACTCGGGCAGGCCGTCGAACTGCATCCCGGCCTCGACGTTCGCCGGGAACAAGGCGCGCTCCTCGAAACACACCAGCGCCGGGTCGTACTCGCCGAAGGCCTGCTCGGGCTGCAGGTGCAGTTGCGTCTCGAAGCCCGCCGCGTGTCCCGCCAGCGCCTGCTCGAGCGCGGGCAGCAGGTCGTCGCCGCCGTAGACGAACTCGACCGGATCGACGAGCTCGTCGAGGGTCTGGCCCTGCGCATCGGCCAGCGTCCAGGTCAGGCTGACAACGCAGGGGGCGGTGATCAACATCGCTGGATGATCGCACAGGCGCGGTGACCGGCCAGCGGCGAGAATCGCCGCCATGCAGATCGATGCACCCCTGGCGTGTCACGGCGGACTGGCGCCGACCGTGGGCCGACGTGGGTCGATCGGGCTGCGCGGGTTCGCGCATCGATCGGCGTGCATTCCGTCGCGCGACTGCACGTCCACCGCCGGGGCAGGGCTGCACCGAAGGCGCCGGCGCTGTGGCGCGGACCAGCGCTGTCCAATCGGGCGACGGGCATGATCGCCTCGGCTGCAGCGCCTGCTGACCCGGCCGCGCTCGACGGCCGCGCGGCGGTGGTGTCGGCCTGGCGCGAGGCATTGCTGCGCTTGCCCGACGCGGCGGTGCGCCAGGTCTGGCTGCTCGACGTCGACTTTGCCGATTGGCCGCTCGACGACCCAGCCGTCCTGCAGGCGTTGACGCGCTGGGCGCCGCCTGCCGGGCGCGGCGTGCGCATGATCGCGACCCGATTCGATGCGATGGAACTGCGCTGCCCGCGCTTTGCCGCCTGGCGCCGCGACTGGGCGCACCGCATCGACGTCTGGCAGCCTGCGGCCGATGAAGTCGTCGAGCTGCCGGGTCTGCTGGTGGCCGGTCACCTCGGCGTCGAACTGCTTGATCGTCAGCGTTGGCGTGCGCGCCAGTCCGGTGCGCCGGGCGACTTGCGCGACATGAGCGAGCGGGCTGCGGCGTTTTTGCAACGCTGCGAACCAGCTTGGCCGGCGACAACGCTGGGTCTGTAGGTAACTTCCCTGACCCGCCTATAATCTTAAGTTAGGCTCAAGAGAGGCTCGAGCTTTCTTGGTCTGGTATCTGAACAAGTCTGCGCTGCAGTATGAGTCGGATTCATTACCGGTAATTTGTCGACACTTTTCACTGAGGACACAAATGAACAAGTCGCTTCTGTTGGCTTCCCTGGTTGCCGCCGTGGCCCTGGCCGCCTGCGGCAAGAAGGAAGAAGTT
>JBBIPS010000249.1:0-5251 GCA_037442725.1 Burkholderiales bacterium
AGCGCGCTGATGCAGCAGGCACGCTCGGCACAGGAGCGCGGCGACGCCGCCGCCGCGCTGCAGGCGCTCGACGCCCTGCTGGCGCTGCCGCCGACGACGCAGACCCCCGCCGCGCAGGCGCTCATCGGCGAGGTCCGGTTGCGCCTGGGTGACACGGTGCGCGCGCGCGTCGAGTTCGAGACCTACCTGAAGCTCTATCCCGACGGCGACGAGGCACCGCGCGTGCGCGAGCACCTGGCGCGATTGCCTGCGCGCGCCGAGCGCAGGGCCGAGCGACCGAAGGTCGAACCGACCACGACGATCACCGGCGGCTTCTCGCAGTACTACTTTGGCGGCCAGTCGCAGACGCAGACGCAGCTCAAGGACACCGTGCTCGAGGGGCAGATCCCGCAGGTCGTGTCCGATTCGACGATTTCGGCCACCGACCAGAAACAGGCGCTGACCAGCGTCGACTTCGGCTGGCGCTACCGTGACGCCGAGCAGGACGCGCGCTTCGTCTTTCGCGATTCGTATACCGCAGACCTGATGCCCAATCGGCCCGACAAGAACAAACTCTCGGCGCTCTACCTCGACTACAAGTCGATTCCGACCGGACTGTCGGCGCGCGTCGGGCGCCAGTCCGGTCTCGGTGGCGGCGTGCTCGGCCGCTTCGACGGCGTCCAGGTGGGTTGGATCTTCAAACCGAAGTGGAAGCTGGGCGCCGTCGCCGGCGTGCCGACCGACACGCTGCTCGACGCCAGGCGCCACTTCTACGGCGCATCGATCGATGCCGACGCACTGTTGCCAAACTTCGGCGGCAGCCTGTACGTGAACCAGCAGGTGATCGACGGCGAGATCGACCGCCGCGCCGTCGGCACCGAGCTGCGTTACGTCAAGCCCAACGCGTCGCTGTTCTCGTCGCTGGAGTACGACGTCGAACTCAAGGGCCTGAACATCGCCTCGCTGCAGGGGTTGTTCATGACCGAGGGCAACACCACCATCAATCTGATGTACGACCGCCGCGCGACGCCGATGCTGATGCTCGGCAACGCGCTGTTCTTCAGCCCGCCCAATGGCGCACCGCAGCCGCGCAACATTCGCGATCTGCTCGGCATGCAGACGCTCGATGCCGCGCGCAACTACGTCAGCGGCACGACGGCGTACATGACGCAGGCCGCTGCCGGATTCACGACCCCGGTGACGACGCATTGGCAGGCGGGCCTCGACCTGCGGCTGACCAATGTCGGCGCGCTCGCTCCAGTGGCCGAGATCCCCGAGCTGGCCAACGGTCGCCCCGGCACCGGCAATCTCTGGAACGCCGGTGCGCAGGCGATCGGCACCAACCTGTACTCGGCGCGCGATACGCACGTGGTCAGCGTCTCGGTCGTCTCCGGTCCGGACCTTTCGGGCTGGCTGGCGTCGTACAACAACCTGTCGGTGCCGTGGCCGCAATGGCAACTCGAGCCGTCGCTGCGGCTGTATCAGCAGCAACTGCAGACGGCGATCGGCATCGTGCGCACGGCGCGCTGGACGCCGGGACTGCGGGTGAGCTACCGCATCGCGCAACGCTGGACGCTCGAGTCGGACCTCAGCGTCGAGTTCAGCAAGACGCAGGGGCCGACGCAGAACGAGTCGGCGACGCGGGTGTTCTACTCGCTCGGCTTCCGTTATGACTACTGACGTCGATGACCCCGGTTCGCTTGATTGGCATCAAGTCAGTTCGTGATCGCCTCCGGTAGCATCGCTCCGGCTTGCAGGCAGGTCGGTTCCAGGCCGTCGCCACGCCGGCCCGAGCTGATGCCCGCACTTCACACCCCCACAGCCGACGCCGAACCGCCGTTCCGACCGGGCGTGCTCGGCGCACGGTCGCTGGCTTGCCGGCGCGGCCGCCGGCTGCTTTTCCGCGGGCTCGATCTGCAACTCGATGCCGGCAGCGTCACCTGGCTGCGCGGCACCAACGGCAGCGGCAAGACCAGCCTGATGCGCATCCTGGCCGGACTGTCGACGCCGGCCGAGGGCCAGGTCACGTGGAACGGCGCCGCGGTTCAGGGCACCGGTGGCGTCGCGCGCCTGGGAACCGTCTACATCGGCCACGCCAACGCACTCAAGGACGACCTGACGCTGGCCGAGGCGGTGGCCTTCCTGGGCACGCTGCACGGGTTGACCGACGCCACCCGGCGCGCCCAGATGGCGCTCGAGCGGATGGGGCTGGCGTCGCGGCGCGATGCGCTGGTGCGCACGCTGTCGCAGGGTCAACGCCGCCGTGGTGCGCTGTCGCGACTGGCGCTCGACGATGCGCCGCGCACCTGGATCCTCGACGAGCCCTACGACGCACTCGACCGCCACAGCGTGGCCCAGTTGTCGACGCTGATCGAGTCCCACGCGGCGCGTGGCGGTGCGGTGCTGCTGACCAGCCATCAGGACGTCGCGCTGCGACAGGCCCGCGAGTTCGACCTCGAGCCCTGGCGCGTCGGCTGAGCCCCCGCCCACGACGACGACAGTCGTCTTCCGCCGACGAGGCGGGCGGCAGGGCCGGGCGCGGCGCGTCGTCTGATCGTCAGGCTTGCCTGGCGCTCGTCGGGGCACGGGCCCGCATCAGAGTTCTTCGATGCGTTGCGGCGGGAAGGTGTCCCAGCCCAGGCAGCCGGGGCATTGCCAGAAGTGCTGTTGCGCCTCGAAGCCACAGGCGGCGCAGCGGTAGCGCTGCAGCGGTCGCGCCGCGTGGGCAACCGCATCGCGCAAGCTCTGGCGTGCCGATGCGGGCCAGGACGCGCGCGGCGTGTCGAGCATTTCGAGTGCCGCCGACAAGCTGGGCTGGCTGCGCAGCAGAGCGACGAGGCGCGGCGATGCGCCGACCGGGGTGCCATCGAGCGCTGCCAGGGCGCGCAGCAGGTCGATGCCCGGCATGCGCTCGTACAACTGCAGCAGCACCTGACGCGCGGCCTCGGTCTGGCCGGCGACCCGGGCGCAGGCCACAAACTCCGCTGCCACGCGCGCGAAGGCCGCGGGGTTGCTCCGACGCAGTTCGCCCCAGCTGGCCAGCGCGGCGACAGTGTCGCCACGCCGCGCCAGCCGTAGCGCCTGCATGATCAGCGGTCGGGCCGCTTGGGGCGCCACCGCCAGGGCATGGCTCAGCGCGGCGTCGCCGGCGGCAGTGTCGCCACGGTCGTCGGCCTGCTGCGCCAGTTCGCACTGGTAGTGCGCGATGCGGCTGGCGAACGAGCTGGTGCCATTCTTCTCGAGCTCGGTGGCGACCTCGATGGCCGCACGCCAGTCGCGCGATCGCTCGTGCAGGCCGAGCAATGCCAGCCGTGCCTCGGAGTCGAAGGGCGTGCCCTGCAGCGCCAGGAAGGCTTGTTCGGCACGGTCGAACAAGCCGGCCTTCATGAAGTCGTGTGCCAACGCATGTTGAGCCCGTTCGCGTTCGGCGGCGGGCAGGTCGGCGCGCTGCAGCAGGTGCTGGTGCACGCGCACCGCGCGCTCGAACTCGCCGCGGCGGCGAAACAGGTTGCCCAGGGCGAAGTGCAGCTCGCTCGTGTCGGGGTCGTGCTGCACCGCCTCGATGAAGGCGTCGATCGCCTTGTCGGGCTGCTCGTTCAGGAGCAGACTCAATCCCTTGAGGTAGGCCTGCGGCGACTCGCGGTCGGCGCGCTTCCATTGCCGCAGGTCGAGGCGCGACGCGATCCAGCCGAGCGCGAACGCCACGGGCAGGCCGATCAGCAGCCACTGCCAGTCGAAATCCATCAACGCCTCGGCCGTCCGCTGGCGCGCACCTACAGCCCCTCGCGCGGCGGATGTTCGGGGCCGAACTCGGACGGCACGACGGTGGCGGGGTCGCCGGCCGGCTGGGTCGGCGCAGGTTCATGGCGACGGGCGACGCTGCGGTGGCGCCACCAGGCCGGCACCATCGCCAGCACACCCAGTGCCGCACCGCCGGCAAATGCCACCAGCACCACGATGACCATCGGTGCACGCCACTGCGCACCGAAGAACCAGTGCACGACGGCCTGCTGCTCGTTGTTCAGCGCAAAGGCGAACAGTGTGAAGAAGATGAAGGCGCGCAGGGCCCAGACGAGGAGGCGCATCGAAGCTTCATTCTACGGACCGGTCGGCCGCGCGCGGGTTGCGGCGCCGGCGAGGCGGCCTGGTTCCCAGCGCGGCGCCAGGGTCGCCAGGCGAGCGTGAGGCGGCCCGCCGGACGCCCCCGCGGCACAGGCGCGACACCGATCAGACGCCGCAGGATTCGTCCGGCTCAGGGCGCCGGCGATCGACCGACTCTCGCAGCGCCTTGCCCGGCTTGAAGTGCGGCACCAGTTTCTCGGGGATGGTGACCTTGGCGCCGCTGCGCGGGTTGCGTCCGAGCCGCGGCGGCCGGCGGTTGATCGAAAAGCTGCCGAAGCCGCGAATCTCGATGCGATGGCCGCGTGCCAGCGCATCGCTCATCGCGTCGAGCATGATCTTGACGGCGAGTTCGGTGTCGCGCTGCGTCAGCTGGCCGAAGCGCTCGGCGAGCATGTTGACGAGGTCGCTGCGTGTCATCGGGGCTGCCGGAGGTGGAAGCTCGCGCGCGCGGGTCGGCGCGCAGTGGGGGTCGGGGCGCCGGCGTCGATGCCCGAGCGCGGCAGCCCGACCCTGGTCGGACCGTTACTCGCGGTTGTCCAGCTTGGCGCGCAGCAGGGCACCCAGGCTCGTCGTGCCGGCGGTCTCGCGCTCGTTGCTCTGCGACAGGCGCTGCATCGCTTCCTGCTGGTCGGCGGCGTCCTTGGCCTTGATCGAGAGCTGGATCGAGCGTGCCTTGCGGTCGACGTTGATGATCATCGCCGAGATCTCGTCGCCTTCCTTGAGCACGTTGCGAGCGTCCTCGACGCGATCGCGACTGATCTCGCTGGCGCGCAGGTAGCCCGTGACATCGTCGTTGAGCCTGATTTCGGCGCCGCGCGCATCGACCGACTTCACCTTGCCGGTGACCAGCATGCCGCGGTCATTGACCGTGGTGTAGGTGGTGAACGGGTCGCCTTCCAACTGCTTGATGCCCAGGCTGATGCGCTCGCGCTCGACGTCGATGGCCAGCACGATGGCCTCGACCTCCTGACCCTTCTTGTAGTTGCGCACCGCGGCTTCGCCGGGTTCGTGCCACGACAGGTCGGACAGGTGCACCAGCCCGTCGATGCCCTGTGCCAGCCCGACGAAGATGCCGAAATCGGTGATCGACTTGATCGGCCCCTTGACGCGATCGCCGCGCTGCACGTTGGCGCTGAACTCCTCCCACGGG
>JBBIPS010000250.1:0-5192 GCA_037442725.1 Burkholderiales bacterium
AGGCGGCGACGCTCGACGGCTTGCGGCTGCGCTGCCGGCTGGCCGCGGCGCACCGGGTCGAGCGTCGCCGGCTGCAGCTCGAAGACCTCGCGCATCGGTTGGACTCGGATGTCGAACGTGGCCTGCAGCGGCAATCCGAACGTCTGGCACGGCTGGCGACCCGGCTTGACGCGGTCAATCCGCGGCATGTGCTCAGGCGCGGCTATGCCTGGCTCAGCGATCCCGAGGGTCGCGCCGTCACGTCGACGCGCTTGTTGCACGCAGGTCAGCAGCTCGGGGCACGCTGGGCCGATGGTCGGGCCACCGTCGAGGTGGTCGAAGTGGTGTCGGACGCAGCGCGGCCGGGCGGGGAGCCTGTCGGGCCGCAGGGGTGATGCCGGAGCGCGCGGCGCCTGCGCCTGGCGCTGCCTAGAATGAAGTGCACTTTCAACCGTGGCGCCTGAAGGGCGCCGCACCTGCCGAGGACACGTCATGTCGACCTTCACATTGCCCGCCCTGCCTTATCCCGCCGACGCACTGGTGCCGCACATCTCGAAGGAGACGATCGACTTCCACTACGGCAAGCACCACCAGGGCTATGTGACGAACCTGAACAACCTGATTCAGGGTTCCGAGCTGGCCGGACTGCCGCTCGAAGGCGTGGTGCGCAAGGCCACCGGAGCGATCTTCAACAACGCGGCGCAGGTCTGGAACCACACCTTCTTCTGGCACTGCATGAAGCCGGCCGGCGGCGGCGAGCCCAAGGGCGCGCTGGCCGCGGCAATCAATGCCAAATGGGGCAGCTTTGCCGCCTTCAAGGAGGCGTTCACCAAGAGCGCGGTCGGCAACTTCGGCTCGGGCTGGACCTGGCTGGTCAGGAAGCCCGACGGCACGCTCGACATCGTCAACACCAGCAATGCCGGCACGCCGCTGACCGGCGCTGACAAGGCCTTGCTCGCGATCGACGTCTGGGAGCACGCTTACTACATCGATTACCGCAATGCGCGCCCGAAGTTCGTCGAGACCTTCCTGAATTCGCTGGCCAACTGGGATTTCGCAGCGGCGAACTTCGCCTGAGCGCGGGTTGGCTCAATGCCGTTTCGCTCCGGTCGAAACGCGCTGATCGATTGCGCGCGCGGCGCCGAGACCGCCCGTGGTGCGTCCGCCTGCTGTCCGTCGGCCCGTGCACCCGCGCCGTGTGGCTGGCGGAGCGCTGTCAGTTCGACGGCTTGACGAACGCTGGCCCGGTAAGCTTGAACCCGGCCTTGATGCCACGCCTGGCAAACCAGCCCTGGTTCATCTCGAGGGCCAACCGCACCGGCCCGGCAGAGCAGTGCGATGTCTCGTCCAGCGGCTGCATGTCGGCCAGGTTCACGATCGTGCCGTCATCGGCGATGAAGGCGATGGTCAGCGGCAGCAGCGTGTTCTTCATCCAGAAGCACTGCGGGGCGGGCGCATCGAAGACGAACAGCATGCCCTCGTGGGCGGCCATGTCACGGCGAAACATCAGGCCCGTCTGGCGCTGCTCGGGGGTGCTGGCCACCTCGGCGCGAATGAGGTGCATGCCGGCGCCCAGCGCCACCGTCTGCAGGCGCTGCGGCTGGTCCTGCGCGAATGCGCCAGCCGTGCACCACAACGCGAACAAGGCGCTCAGCAAGCGGCTGGTCTTGGCGTGAATCATCGTTGCGCTCCCCGGGGTCAGGCGGATTATCGGCTGCCGTCGCGCGGGTGGTTGCCAGCGGCGAGCCGCGCCTGAGGATTGCATCCATGGCCAACACGCCTCGCATCCGGGGCACTCGCGCGGCACGGCAGAGGCATTTGCGGAGCAACCCGGGGTGACAGGGCGCTCGCCTCTCAGGCTCTGACGTGAGCATGCCTTTGCCACACCCCACTGCCGCGGCGTCGGCCGAACTGGCCGTGCTCGACGACCCGGTCGAGCAGCGACGGTTCACGCGCTACCGTGTCGGCGTCGACGGCGTGGCGGTGGCTGATTCGTCGCTGCGCGTCAGCGGCATGTACTGCGCCGCCTGTGCCGGCATCATCGAGCAGGCGATCTCGAAAGTGCCGGGGGTGATCGAGGCCTCGGTCAGCGCTGCCGGCGAGCGTGCGCGGGTGTGCTGGGATCCGCGCTCGACGGGTGTGGCCGCGATCGTCGGCGCGATCCGCGCTGCCGGCTACGACGCCGCGCCCGATGCCGCACTCGACGTGCGCGAGGCGCGGCGACTCGAGCAGCGGCGCGCGCTGTGGCGGCTGTTCGTCGCCGCGTTCTGTGCGATGCAGGTCATGATGCTCGCCACGCCGAGCTACGTGGCGCGCGGCGACGAACTGGCTCCCGACATTCGGCAGTTGCTGAACTGGGGCAGTTGGCTGCTTGCGCTGCCGGTGCTGGCGTTTTCGGCCGGGCCTTTCTTCAGCGGCGCCTGGAACAGCCTGCGCCAGCGCCGCATCGGCATGGACGTGCCGGTGGCGCTGGGCATCGCCGTCACCTTCGTCGCCAGCAGTGGTGCGGCGTTCGACCCGCAGGGCGTCTTCGGCCGCGAGGTCTACTTCGACTCGATGACGATGTTCATCGCGTTCCTGCTCGGCGGGCGCTGGCTTGAACTGCGCGCACGCGACCGCGTCGCACAGGTGCTGGAGGCGGCGCTGGCGCGCCTGCCCGCGACGGCCTGGCGCCAGGCCAGCGACGGCAGCGTCGAGGCGGTCAGCGTGCAGCGCCTGGCGGCCGGCGATGTCGTGCGCGTGCCAGTGGGCGAGGCGTTCCCGGCCGATGGGCGCGTGCTCGAAGGCCGGACGCGCGCCGACGAGTCGTTGCTCAGCGGCGAATCGAGCCCGGTCGTCAAGCCGGCGGGCGCGGCGGTGGTCGGCGGCAGCATCAACCTGGGCGCGCCGGTGCGGGTGCGGCTCGATCGCGTCGGCGCCGATACGCGGCTCGAGGCGATCGTCGCGCTGATGCGCGGCGCCATGAGCCAGCGCCCGGCGCTGGCGCGGCTGGCCGACCGCTGGGCCGGGCCTTTTCTCTGGACCGTGCTGCTGCTGGCCGCCGGTGCCGCGGCGGCGTGGAGCGTGATCGATCCGTCGCGAGCGCTGTGGGTGGCGGTGTCGGTGCTGATCGTCACCTGTCCGTGCGCCTTGTCCCTGGCGGCGCCGGCCACCTTGCTGTCGGCGGCCAGCGCGCTGGCGCGCCGCGGCGTCCTGCTGCAGCGCCTGGACGCACTCGAGGCGCTGACCCATGTGCAGCGCTTCTACCTCGACAAGACCGGCACGCTGACCGATCAACGGTTGCAGTACCAGGGCCTGCACCGTCTGGACGCTGCGCCGGCCGATCTCGATGCAGCGACACTGCATGCGCTCGCGTCGTCGCTGGCGTCCTGGTCGAACCACCCGCTGTCGTTGGCGCTTGCGGCCTCGGCACCGGCCCCAGTGGCGGCAGTGCAGGCCTGGCACTCGGTACAGGAGATACCCGGACGTGGCGTGGAGGGGTTCGACGCGCAGGGTCGACGCTGGCGTCTCGGGGCGCGCGACTTCGTCGCTGCCAGTGCCGGCCCGCTGCCGCTTGCCGATGCCCGGTCGTCGGCATGGTTCGGTACGCAGGGGCGGGGCTGGGCCCGCCTGGACTTCGATGAGACGCTGCGTGCCGACGCCGCGGAAGCCGTGGCCGCATTGCGGTCGCGCGGGCTGGAAGTGGTGCTGCTCTCCGGCGACACGCCGGCGCGGGCGGCGCGCATGGCACTTCGACTGGACGCGACCGCAATCATCGGCGGCGCCACGCCGGAGTCGAAGTTGCACGAGGTCGAGCAGGCACAAGCCAGCGGGCTGTGCGTCGCGATGGTGGGCGACGGCATCAACGATGCGCCCGTGCTCGCGCGCGCCGACGTTTCGTTTGCGATGGGGCAGGGCGCGCTGGTGGCGCGGGCCAACGCCGACGCGGTGGTCGTGTCGGGGCGCCTCGCCGATCTGGCAGCCGCCCGCGACGTGGCAATTCAAGCCATGCGCGTGGTGCGACAGAATCTGGCCTGGGCCGCGGCGTACAACCTGACCTGCATTCCGTTGGCGCTGGTCGGCTGGCTGCCGCCGTGGGCCGCCGGGCTCGGCATGGCCAGCAGCTCGCTGCTGGTGATCGCGAATGCGCTGCGTCTGGCGCGCCGGCAAGGGAAGGGGCGATGGAAATCCTCTACCTGCTGATCCCGCTGTCGGCCGCCCTGGTGCTGCTGATCCTGGGCGTCTTCGCGTGGGCCGTGCATCACGGCCAGTTTGAGGACATCGAGCGTGAGGGCGAACGCATCCTGCAGGCCAGCGACGAGTGGGCTGACTCCCATGAACGGGACGGCGACGAGCAAAGGTAAACTCAAAGTGAGGTGATTTGTGTTGAGCACTTGGAGGAGATCCGATGGCTAATCAGTCCACTGCGACCGCAACGGTCTACAGCGATACCGTCGTCCGCTGGTTTGCCGTCATGGCCGTGGTGTGGGGCATCGTGGGCATGCTGGTGGGCGTATTCATCGCCTCCGAACTGGCGTGGCCCGAACTCAACCTGGGCATCCCCTGGCTGAGCTACGGCCGCCTGCGGCCCTTGCACACCAACGCGGTGATCTTCGCCTTTGGCGGCTGCGCACTGTTCGCCACCAGCTATCACGTCGTGCAACGCACCTGCCAGACGCGGCTGTTCCTGCCGGGACTCGCGATGTTCACCTTCATCGGCTGGCAGGTGGTCATCCTGGCGGCCGCGATCACCTTGCCGCTGGGCATCACGCAGTCGCGCGAGTACGCCGAACTCGAGTGGCCGATCGACCTGCTGATCACGGTGCTGTGGGTTGCCTACGCGGTGGTGTTCTTCGGCACCATCGGGACGCGCAAGATCAGGCACATCTACGTTGCCAACTGGTTCTTCGGCGCCTTCATCATTGCGGTGGCGCTGCTGCACATCTTCAACAACCTGGCGGTGCCGGTGACGCTGACCAAGAGCTACTCGGTCTTCGCCGGCGTGCAGGATGCGATGGTGCAGTGGTGGTATGGCCATAACGCGGTGGGCTTCTTCCTGACCGCAGGCTTCCTGGGCATCATGTATTACTACGTCCCGAAGCAGGCCGAACGCCCGGTCTACAGCTACCGGTTGTCGATCGTCCACTTCTGGGCGCTGATCTTTACCTACATGTGGGCCGGCCCGCACCACCTGCACTACACCGCGCTGCCCGACTGGGCGCAGAGCGTGGGCA
>JBBIPS010000251.1:0-5145 GCA_037442725.1 Burkholderiales bacterium
GACGCGTGCACGCGCGGCTTCGATGCGGGTGCGCAACCGGCCTTCGGCGTCGAACTCGAAGATGCGCACGTCGCGCAACTCGCCCGCCCGGGCGCTGGCGCCGATGTTGACCGAGACGCTGCGCTCGCCGTCGGTCGTGGTGCGGCGCTCCTTCAGCCAGGCGCCGCTGCGACCGAGCGACAGGCCGCCGCGCACGCCGGCCTTGAGCAGCACGGCCTCGCGCTCGCTCGACGGCGCGATGTAGTCGCCGACGACGAAGGTCAGCAAGGCAAAGACCAGTCCCGGCACGGCCAGCAAGGCCAGCGCGCGCCACGGCCCGAGGCCGCCGGTGCGCAGGATCGTGAATTCGGACGATTGCGCCAGCCGCGCCATCGCGTAGATGGTGCCGATCAGCACCGAGATCGGGAACAGCTCGTAGAAGTGCCCCGGCAGCCCGAGCAGCGCGCGCCCCAGCGCCCGCGCCAGCGTGTCGCCGCCGCGGCCGACGCTGTCGATCTCGTCGACGAAGTCGATGAAGAAGAACAGCGACAGGAAAGCCACCGCGACGAAGGCGACCGACCAGTAGATGTCGCCGTAGAGCAGCCGGCGCACGGTCTTCATGCGACGCTGGCACGGCGGCCGGGTGCGATTGTCGTGCCGTGGTCGCGCCACCACAGCAGCGCCAGCGCCAGTGCAAAGGCGCCTCCGTGCAGCGCCAGCATCATCGCGCCGAGCGTGAAGCGCCCGCCGGCGATCCAGGCCTGCGACAGGTTGATCAGGTTGAAGTAGGCGACGAAGGCGAGCAGCGCGAACAGCAGGTTCCAGTTGCTGGCGCGGCGCGGCGGCGCGGCGGCCAGCCCGATGCCCAGCAGGATCAGGTTGGCCGACGCCAGCAGCAGGCCCAGGCGCCAGGCCAGCTCGCCCTGGTTGCGCGCGTCGGGCGAGCGCAGCAGGTCGAGCGTGGCCAGCGCCTTGGCCGGGCGCGCCTCGGCGCTGCGCACCGAACGTTCGTCGGCCAGCACGCGGTAGCTGTCGAAGCTGGCCAGCGTGCGCGCGCCGCTGCCGGCATCGACCTCGTTGCGCTGGCCGCGCTCGAGCTGCAGCACGCGGTCGCCGCCGACGGTCTCGAGCCGGCCGCTGTGCGCCGACGTGATCGATTCGACGCTGCCCTTGCGCGTCAGGATGAAGACGTTGTGCGCGTCGACGCCCGCGTGGCTGGCGCGGTCGACGAAGAACACCCGGTTGCCGTCGCGCGAGGTCTGGAACACGCCCGGTGCCACGCGCGACAGGTCCGAGCGCTGCTCGTAGCGCTGGCGCAGTTCGGTGCTGCTCTGGTTGCCCCAGGGCCAGACGAACAGCAGCAACACGCCGACGACCGCCAGCACCGGCCAGGCCAGCCGCAGCACCGGTCGCACGAAGTGCGCCAGGCCGATGCCGCTGGCGAACCAGATCACCATCTCGGAGTCGCGGTACATGCGGCCGAGCGAAACCACCACGGCGATGAACAGGCTCAGCGCCAGCATCGTCGGCAGATGCCCGAGCGCGGTGTAGCCGAGCAGCAGCACCACGTCCTCGGGTGCCACGTCGCCGCCGGCGGCCAGGCCGAGGGTGCGGATCAGCATCATCGTGATGACGATGGTCAGGATCACCACCAGCGTCGCGCCGAAGGTCCGCGCCAGCTCTCGGCGCACCGTTGAATCGAATAACATCATCCGCTCATCAAACCACGGTGAATTATGGACTTCAGAACTCAATTCATTGCACCGGGCGCGGCGTCGCGTTTCGGTGCTGATGCGCTGCTCGTCGTGCTGGTCGGCGACAAGGCTGCGGCCGCGCTGGATGCGCCGCTGGCCGACGCCGCCGCCGAGGCGATGGCGCAGGGCGACTTCGAGCACAAGGGCGGCAAGGTCGCCTACCTGCGCCGGGTGGCGGGCGTGCAGACGCCGCGCGTCGCGCTGGCCGCGGCAGTCGACGGCAGCGCCAAGGCGGTGAAAACGGCGATCGCCAACGGGCTGGCACTGCTCAAGGGCCTGGGTGTGACGCACCTGGCGGTGCAGCTGGCCGGTGTCGATGCGCCGGCCAGTGCGCACGGCGAGGCGCTGGCCTGTGCGGCCGGCGACGCGGCCTACCTGTACCGGCGCACCAAGCCGAGTGCACCGGCAGCGCCCAAGCTGGCCAGGGTCACGCTGCTGGCCGGTTCGAAGGCCGACGCCGCCGCGCTGGCCGCGGGACTGGCGCGCGGTGCGGCGATCGTCGAGGGCGTGAGCCTGGCGCGCGAGCTGGCCAACCGCCCGGGCAACCACTGCACGCCGGCGCTGCTCGCCGCCGAGGCGCGCAAGATGGCGCGCGCACAGGGGCTGAAGGTTGAGATCCTCGAACGCAAGGCAATCGAGAAGTTGGGCATGGGCGCGCTGCTGGCCGTGGCGCAGGGGTCGGACGAGCCGCCGCGCCTGATCGTCATGCACTACAACGGCGGGGCCAAGGGGGCGGCGCCGGTGGTGCTGGTGGGCAAGGGCATCACGTTCGACAGCGGCGGCATCTCGCTCAAGCCGGGGGCCGAGATGGACGAGATGAAGTTCGACATGGGTGGCGCGGCCAGCGTCATCGGCACGTTGCGTGCGCTGGCGCAGTTGAAGCCGGCGATCAACGTCGTCGGCGTCATCGCCGCGGCCGAGAACATGCCCGGTGGCGGCGCCATCAAGCCGGGCGACGTCGTCACCAGCCTGTCGGGGCAGACCATCGAGATCCTCAACACCGACGCCGAGGGCCGGCTCGTGCTCTGCGATGCGCTCGCCTACGCCGAGCGCTTCGCGCCTGCGGCGGTGGTCGACGTGGCCACGCTCACCGGTGCCTGCGTGATCGCGCTCGGGCATGTGCGATCGGGGCTGTTCAGCGCCGACGACGCGCTCGCGCAGGCGCTGCAGGCCGCCGGCGACGCTGCGCTCGACCCCTGCTGGCGCATGCCGGTCGACGACGACTACGACGAGGCGCTGAAGAGCAACTTCGCCGACATGGCCAACGTCGGCCCGCGCCAAGGCGGCGCGATCACCGCGGCGATGTTCCTCAAGCGCTTCGCCGCCAAGCTGCGCTGGGCGCACCTGGACATCGCCGGCACGGCCTGGAAGTCGGGACCCGCCAAGGGTGCGACCGGGCGCCCGGTGGGGCTGCTGACCCATTTCGTGCTCGACCAGGCCGCAGCGCCGGACCGGCCGGCCAAGGCCGGCCGGGCGTCGCCGGCAAGGCGCTAGCCACGGCCGCGGCTCCGGCATGACCGAGGTGGCATTCCACACCGGTGTGGCCGACAAGCTCGGCTACACCTGCCGGCTGTTGCGCAAGGCCTGGCGCCAGGGCGCTCGGGTGCGCGTGACTGCGGCGCCGGAACAACTGACGCGGCTCGACAGCCTGCTGTGGACCTTCGAGCAGGAGGAGTTCGTGCCGCACGTCCGGCTGCGCCCGGGCGAACGTGCCGCCGCCGCGCTGGCACGCACGCCGATCTGGCTCGCCGACGTGGCACTGCCGGACGCCGACGTGCCTGCGTGCGACGTGCTGCTCAACCTCGGGCCGGAGTTCGTCGCCGGCTTCGAGCGCTATGCGCGCGTCGTCGAAGTCGTCGCCGACGACGCCGATGACGCGCAGCAGGGCCGGCAGCGCTGGCGCCGCTACGTCGCCGCCGGACTGGTGCCGGTCAACCATGCGCAGGGCGGCCCAGCCGGCCGCGCGGGCGGATGACTGCCGAGCTGCCGCCGTCCCCGGCTCGGGTGCCGATGCTGACCGAAGTGGTGCGCGATGCGCCGGTGGCATTCGGCCCGGCGTCGCCGGGCGCCGCGATCGACGATCCGGCGGGCAGCGACACGACACCGCCGCCCTGCGGGCTCGGGCCGCTCCAGCCGCCACCGGAGCCGATTGCGGGCGCCACCCCGGATGTCGCGCTGCGCGACTCGGCAGCGGCGCCTGCCACGCGCGTCGTCGAACGCGTGCTGGCCGACCTGCGGCACCGCATCGACCCGATGCTCGAGTACCGGTTGCGCGACGCACTGGCGCCGGCGCTGGCGCGCGCTGCCGACTTGCTGGTCGAGCAGGCGCGCGTCGAGCTGGCCGAAACGCTGCGCGAGATCGTCGCCGAGGCCGTGACGCAGGAGGTCGTGCGCCAGCGTGGAGATTGACGTCAGCGCGCATCGCCGCCGGCGCGTTGAGCCTGGGTCGACATGGCCGCGGCGGGGCGGGTTTCCCGCGCTGCTGCCGTGGCGGTCCGACGCGCGGCGCCCCGAGCATTCCCGGGGCCGGGCGGTGTCCGATTTGGAGTATCGTCTCGCCCGTTGAGAAACACCCAACTTCACCATCACGTCTCAACCTACCCACTGGAGTCATTGCATGCAATTCAAATTGAACCTGATCGTCGGCGCCGCGGTGGCGCTGTTTGCCAGCGCCGGCATGGCGCAGGAAGTGGTCGTCAAGATCGGCCACGTCGCCCCCACGTCCGGCGCGCAGGCGCACTACGGCAAGGACAACGAGAACGGCGCCCGCATGGCGGTCGACGATCTGAACGCCAAGGGCATGACGATCGGCGGCAAGAAGGTCAAGTTCGAGCTGGTCGCCGAGGACGACGGCGCCGACCCGAAGCAGGGCACCTCGGTGGCGCAGAAGTTCTGCGACTCCAAGGTCAATGCCGTCGTCGGCCACCTGAACTCGGGCGTCACGATCCCGGCCTCCAAGGTCTACAGCGATTGCGGCATTCCGATGATCACGCCGTCGTCGACCAACCCGAAGGTGACGCAGAACGGCTACCACCACGTCTTCCGTCTGCTGGCCAACGACAACTCGCTCGGCGCCGGGCTGGCGCTGTACGCGGCTTCGACGCTGCACGCCAAGACCGCCGCGGTGATCGATGACCGCACCGGCTACGGCCAGCCGCTGGCCGAGATCTTCGCCAAGACGGCCGAGCAGAAGGGCATCAAGGTCGTCGACCGCCAGTACACCACCGACAAGGCGACCGACTTCACCGCCATCCTCACCGCCATCAAGGGCAAGAAGCCCGACGTCATCTTCTTCGGCGGCATGGACCCGCAGGCCGGGCCGATGCTGCGCCAGATCGAGCAGCTGGGCATGGGCAAGGTCAAGTACCTCGGCGGCGACGGCATCTGCACGACCAAGATCGTCGAGCTCTCG
>JBBIPS010000252.1:0-5102 GCA_037442725.1 Burkholderiales bacterium
CGGCCTCGTCGGCGGCGCGGCGCGCCATGCCGAGCGCTGCGGCGCCGACCGTCGAACGGAAGACATCGAGCGTGGACATCGCGATGCGAAAGCCGTCGCCGCTGCGCCCCAGCAGCCGGTCGCCCGCGACCTTGCAACCGGCGAGCCGCAGCGTGCCCAGCGGGTGTGGCGCGCTGACATCGATGCGCTCGGACGCGTCGAGCCCCGGCGTCGTGGCGTCGACGATGAACGCCGACAGGCCCTGCGAGGGTTTGGCGGCGGCCGCATCGGTGCGCGCGAAGACGACGTAGAAGTCGGCCAGCCCGCAGTTCGAGATCCACGTCTTGACGCCGTCCAGGCGCCAGCCGTCGCCGTCGCGCACCGCGCTCGTCGTCATCGCGGCGACGTCCGAGCCGGCGTCGGGCTCGGACAGCGCGAACGCGGCGATCAGGCTTCCCGACGCGACGCCGGGCAGCTTGGCCTGTTGCTGCGCGGCAGTGCCGAACAGCGAGATCGGCGCACTGCCCAGGCCCTGCATCGCGAACGCGAAGTCGGCCAGGCCGTGCGCGCGCGCCAGCGTCTCGCGCGCCAGGCACAGGCTGCGCACGTCGAGCTTGTCGCGTGCGCCGCCCCAGGCGGCCGGCACGCAGGCGCGCAGCAGGCCGGCACGGCCGAGCTCGCGCACCAGCTGCCGCACGCAGCCGAAGACCGCATCCAGGTCGACCTCGGCGCCGACGAGCAGGCGCGGCAGCGTGCTCGCGGCCCAGCCTTCGACTTCGGCGGCGAAGGCGCGGTGCGCGTCGTCGAAGAACGGCCAGCCGAGGAAGCTGCGGTCGGCCATCTCAGTTGCCCTCGAAGACGGGCTTGGTCTTCGCTGCGAAGGCGTGATAGGCGCGCTCGAAGTCGTGCGTCTGCATGCAGATCGCCTGCGCCTGCGCCTCGGCCTCGATGCATTCGCCCAGCCCCGACGCCCACTCCTGCCACAGCATCGTCTTGGTCATCGCGTGGCCGAAGGTCGGGCCGTCGGCCAGGCCCTGCGCCAGCGCGGTGGCTTCGGCCAGCAGCTGGTCGGGCTCGACCAGGCGGTTGTAGAAGCCGAAGCCGGCCGCCTCCTCGCCGCCGACGACGCGGCCGGTCAGCAGCAGGTCGGCAGCGCGCGACAGGCCGATGAGCCGCGGCAGCAGCGTGCATGCCCCCATGTCGGCGCCGGCCAGCCCGACGCGGACGAACAGGAACGCGAGCTTGCTGCGCGCGGTGGCCAGCCGCATGTCCGAGCCGCAGGCGATCATCGCGCCGGCACCGGTGCACACGCCGTCGATCGCTGCGATGATGGGTTGCGGGCAGGCGCGCATCGCCTTGACCATGTCGCCCGTCATGCGCGTGAACTCGAGCAGCTCGGGCATCGCCATCTTGACCAGCGGACCGATGATCTCGTGCACGTCGCCGCCCGAGCAGAAGTTGCCGCCCTCGCCGGTGAAGACGATCGCCTTGATGTCGGTGGCGTAGGCCATCTCGCGGAACAGGTCGCGCAACTCGCCGTACGAGTCGAAGGTGAGCGGGTTCTTGCGGTCGGGGCGGTTCAGGCGGATGGTGGCGACCTTGCCGACGGCCGAATAGCCGAAATGGGTAGCCTGGTAGTTGGCGAGCTGGACGCGTTTCATCGGTTCACTCCTGGGTGGGGGGCAAGGGGATGCGGTGCGACGTCGTTGCCGCGATGGCGGGTCGACCCGGCGCCGCACCGTAAAATTTCGACTCGAAACCCCCGAGTGCGCAATGAGCAAGACGACGACGATGAACATCGACATCCGCTTCGGCGATTGCGACCCGGCGGGCATCGTCTTCTTTCCGCGCTACCACCGCTGGATGGACGCGGCGTCGCTGCACTTCTTCATGACCTGCGGCGTGCCGCCGTGGCATGTGCTCGAGACGACCACCGGCATCATCGGCACGCCGCTGCTCGAGCACCATGCGCGCTTCGTCGCCAGTGCCACCTACGGCGAGAGCCTGACGATCAGCACCTGCGTCGAGGAGTGGCGGCGCAAGGTGTTCCTGCAGAAGCACACCGTGACGCGCGACGGCGTGCTGGTCTGCGAGAGCACCGAGACGCGGGTGTTCTGCGTGCGCGACGCGCACGATCGCCGGCGCATCCATGCCATCGCGGTGCCCGAGGACATCCGCCTGGCGTGCAGCTGAACGCGTGCGCCGGGCACGGTGGGCCGACCGTACCGCGCTACCGGCCATCGATCGCGTCGCAGCGCGCTGCATCTGCCACCGCGATCGACTATTGCGACTGCGCCGTGCGCGGCGTGCGGGCGATCCACTCGTCGAGCGCGGCCACGTGCTCGGTTTCCTCGCTGGCAAACTCACTGGCCAGCCGCCTGACCTCGGGATCGCCGGCGTGCAGCCCGACGTTGGTGTAGTAGTCCAGGCCACGCACCTCGTTCTCGCGCGCGTACTGCAGCGCGTCGTAGGTGGACAGCGTGTAGTCGAAGGCTTCGTCGCCGCCCATCTCGGGCGGTTGCGTCCAGCGGAATTCCCACGACCTCAGCTTGGGCAGCTCGATGCCGCGCGCGCGTTCGACGATCGAGTCGTGGTGCAGCCGCGAGTAGTGGACCATGTCGCGGAACACCGCAGAGACCGGGTCGTTGCGATGCGCCTCCATCATGTCGGCCAGTTCGAGGTAGCGCTCGGCGGCCTCGTGCTCGAGGGCGATCGCGTGGGCGAGGAATTCGGGCAGGGTGTACTTCATGCGTGGACTCCGTGGCCGAAGCCGGGTAGATCGAGGGTCGATTCTCGGTGCACTGCGGGTGTGCGGGACTGCCTCTCAGCCGGCCATCGTCAGTCCGCCGCTGACGCTGAGCACCTGGCCGGTGACGTAGCGCGCGCGGTCGCTGGCGAAGAACAGCACGGCGTCGGCGATCTCCTCGGGTTGCGCGAGGCGGCGCATCGGGATCGCCTTGGTCAGCGCCTCCTTGACCTTGTCGGGAACGGCTGCCATCAACGGCGTGTCGGTCGGCCCCGGGCAGACGCAGTTGACGTTGACCTGGTAGCGCGCGGTTTCACGCGCGAGCGACTTGGTGAAGGCGATCAGCCCGCCCTTGGTGCCCGAGTACACCGTCTCGCCGAGGCTGCCCACACGCCCGGCATCGCTCGCGATGTTCACGATCTTGCCGCTGCGGCGTTCGATCATCGCCGGCAGCAGCGCCTTGGCCAGGGTCATCGGACCGACGAAGTTGAGCGCGACCAGCTTGGCCCAGAACTCCGGCGTGCCCTCGAGAAAGGGCGCCGTGCGGCCCCAGCCTGCGGCGTTGACGAGGACGTCGGCGGCGCCCAGGCGCGCCTGCAGCGCGACGGCGAAGGCGGCGATCGACGCCGCGTCGGTCATGTCCACCGGCATGAACTCGGCTTTCGCGCCGGACTTGCGGATGGCTGCCGCCGCGGCCTCGCCGTGGTTGGCGTCGATGTCTGCGAGCACGACACTCGCGCCGCCGGCAGCCAGCGCCGCCGCGGTGGCGCGGCCGATGCCCGAGGCGGCGCCAGTGACGACGGCCAATTGGTTCTGGAAGTTCATCGCGTTTCCTTTCGAAGGGGTGACCCGGCGCGCCGGGCGAGAAAGGCCGACACCCTGCGGCGTGTCTCGGGGTGGTCGTACAGCGCCCGGGTCGCGGCGAGTTCCTCGGCGTAGCCGTCGCGCCTGGCGTCGCCCGACGCGGCGATGCAGCGCTTGTTGGCGGCCAGTGCGGCCTTCGGGCTGGCCGCCAGCCGGGCGGCGAGTTCTGCGGTGAAGGCGGCCAGGCGATCGCGCGGTGGGGCCCACTGCACCAGCCCGAGCGCGGCGGCCTCGGCGCCGTCGATGACCTCGGCGCCGAGGATCATCCGTCTGGCCACGCCCGGCCCGCACAGTCGCGTCAGCCGCTGCGTGCCGCCGGCGCCGGGCAGCAGCCCGAGGCTCGCTTCGGGCAGGCCCAGCCTGGCCTCGACGGCGGCCACGCGCAGGTCGCAGGCCAGCGCCAGTTCGAGCCCGCCTCCGAGCGCGCTGGTTTCTATCTCGGCCAGTGTCACCAGCGCTGCGTTCTCCAGCCGCAGGAACAGGCGTTGCATGCGGCGCACCAGCGCGGTCATCGCATCGGGCCCTTGCGGGGTCGCGAAGCAGTCCTGCATCAGCGCCAGATCGGCGCCGGCGCTGAACGAGCGCTGGTCACTCCTGAGGTGCAGCAGCGCAATGCCATCATCGGCCGTGGCCTGGTCGAGCACGGCATCGAGCGCGGCAATCAGCGCGTCGTCGAAGGCGTTGACCGGCGCGCGCGACAGCGTGGCCACCAGCACGCGGCCGACTCTCTCGGTCGACACCAGCGCCGTCATCCACTCACTCCAGCGTGCGGTGCAGCTCCTGCAGCTTGCGTCGCAGCAGCTTGCCGGTGGGGCCGCGCGGCAGCGCATCGATGGCGTGCAGCCAGCGCGGTCGCTGGTAGTGCGGCAAGGTGTCAGCGCAGGCACGCAGCGCGGCGTCGGCCGCGGCGTCGTCCTTGGCGACGAAGAAGAACGCCACTGCGTCGACGCCGTCGCTGTCGGGTACGCACACCGCCGCGGCCTCGGCGATCGCGGCGGACTGCGACGACAGGCGCTCCTCGAGCTCGACCAGGTTGACCCAGCGGCCGCGGATCTTGACCAGCGAATCCTCGCGGCCGGCGAAGCGCCAGCCGCCGGCCTCGTTGCGGGCGAACAGGTCCGCCGGGCAGAACGCACCGTCGCGGAACGCCTCGGCCTGCGCCTGCGGCCGGTCGAGGTAGCCGAGCGCGAGCGTCGGCGCGCGGATGCAGAGGCGCGTGGGCGCGCCGACGCCGAGATCCTCGAGCGGCCGGATCTCGACGCCGGGCGACGGCGTGAAGCCGCGCTCGTCGCCGCGATCGAGCATCACCAGGATCAGCGTCTCGGAGGCGCCGTAGCCGTTGACGATCGTCAGCCCCGTCTGTTCGAGCCAGGCCTGGCGCAGGCTCGCCGGCAGCGCCTCGCCAGCCGACACGCACAACCGCACGCCGGCGCGCGCGATGCGCGGGGCCAGCCCCTCGTGCAGCAGGTTGCGGTACAGCGAGGGCACGCTGAACAGCACGGTCGGGCGCTGT
>JBBIPS010000253.1:0-5098 GCA_037442725.1 Burkholderiales bacterium
CCCAGGTCCTCCAAGCACGCATGCCGCCCTTGCGATTCGCGCCGGATTCTAGACCCAACCTTCGGAGTTCTCCATGTCTGTCACGATGCGTGAAATGCTGGAAGCGGGCGTCCATTTCGGACACCAGACGCGCTTCTGGAACCCCAAGATGGCGCCGTACATCTATGGCCATCGCAACAAGATCCACATCATCAACCTCGAGAAGACGCTGCCCAGGTTCGAGGAAGCGATGAAGTTCGTGCGTCAGCTCGGTGCCAGGCGCGGCACGATCCTGATGGTCGGCACCAAGCGCCAGGCGCGCGAGGTCATCCAGCTCGAGGCGCATCGCTGTGGCATGCCTTTCGTCGACCAGCGCTGGCTCGGCGGCATGCTGACCAACTTCAAGACCGTCAAGGTCTCGCTGAAGAAGCTCAAGGACATGCAGGCGACCCGGGAAGCCGGCATGGATGCGCTGAGCAAGAAGGAGACGCTGATGTTCGAGCGTGAGCTGGCCAAGCTCGAGAAGGACATCGGCGGCATCCAGGACATGAACGCGCTGCCCGATGCGATGTTCGTGATCGATGTGGGCTACCACAAGATTGCCATCGCCGAGGCCAGAAAGCTCGGCATTCCGCTGGTCGGCGTCGTCGACACCAACCACTCGCCGGTGGGCATCGACTACGTGATCCCGGGCAACGACGATTCGGCCAAGGCGGTCGCGCTGTATGCGCGCGCGGTGGCCGATGCGGTGCTCGAAGGCAAGGCCAATGCCGCCAGCGAAGTCCTGCAGGCAGCGGCCGGCGGCGACGAATTCGTCGAAGTCAGCGCCGACGCGTGAGACGAGCCCGGCGTCCGCGCCGGCCGGCTGCGCTGGGTCGGCGGCGGGCCGATGACGCGCGGCGCGCTGCCCGTGAGTGAACGTGCGGCCTCGAGCGGCGGCCCCTTTCCCCATCCCAGATCGAATCATCGCGGCGCCTCTGGCGCGCGCGGCAGAAGGAGAGCAGACATGGCAGTAATCACCGCGAGCATGGTCGGCGCACTGCGCGCCAAGACCGATGCGCCGATGATGGAGTGCAAGAAGGCATTGACCGAGGCCGAGGGCGACATGGATCGCGCCGAGGAGATCCTGCGCGTCAAGCTCGGCAACAAGGCCGGCAAGGCGGCCTCGCGCGTCACCGCCGAGGGCGTCGTCGCGATCGTGGTCGAGGGCTCGACCGGCGCGATGGTCGAGGTCAACTGCGAGACCGATTTCGTCTCGAAGAACGAGTCCTTCCTGGCCTTCACGAAGTCGTGCGCTCGCCTCGCGGCGCAGCGCGATCCGGCCGACGTGGCCGCGTTGTCGGCGCTGCCATTGGCGCAGGACGGCTTCGGTCCGACGGTCGAGGACGTGCGCAAGGGTCTGATCGGCAAGATCGGCGAGAACATCTCGATCCGTCGCTTCAGGCGTTTGGCCGGTCCGTCCCGGCTGGCCAGCTATCTGCACGGCACGCGCATCGGCGTCATCGTCGAGTACGACGGCAACGAGGTGGCGGCCAAGGACGTGGCGATGCATGTGGCGGCGATGAAGCCGGTGGCCGTGTCGTCGAGCCAGGTGCCGGCCGCACTGGTCGAGCGCGAGCGCCGCATCGCCGCCGAGAAAGCGGCCGAATCCGGCAAGCCGGCCGAGATCGTGGCCCGCATGGTCGAGGGCTCGGTGCAGAAGTTCCTGAAGGAGGTCTCGCTGTTCAACCAGCCCTTCGTCAAGAACGACAAGCAGACCGTCGAGCAGATGCTGAAGGCCGCGGCCACGCAGGTGTCGGGGTTCACGCTTTACGTCGTGGGCGAGGGCCTCGAGAAGAAGACCGACGACTTCGCCGCCGAGGTTGCGGCACAGGTCGCCGCCGCCAAGGGCGGCTGACGCGGCGTCGCGCGCGCTGACCGCGGCGCACCGATCGGCGATCCGATCGGCTGCTGCCGAGGCTCGGCCGCCATGGCGATGGCGCCCTTAAACTCCCCCTTCCCGAGTCCACCGCGGAGTCCCCTGCATGACGGCCTACAAGCGCATCCTGCTCAAGCTCTCGGGTGAAGCCCTGATGGGCGAGGATGCCTACGGCATCAACCGCGCCACCATCGTTCGCATGGTGCGCGAGGTGCAGGCGGTCACTGCAATGGGCTGCGAGGTCGCCGTGGTGATCGGCGGTGGCAACATCTTCCGCGGTGTGGCTGGCGGCTCGGTGGGCATGGACCGCGCCACCGCCGACTACATGGGCATGCTGGCCACCGTGATGAACGCGCTGGCGCTGGCCGACACGATGCGCCAGGAAGGCATGACCGCGCGCGTGATGTCGGCCATCAGCATCGAGCAGGTGGTCGAGCCCTACGTGCGGCCCAAGGCGCTCCAGTACCTCGAAGAGGGCAAGGTGGTGATCTTCGCCGCCGGTACCGGCAACCCCTTTTTCACCACCGACACCGCCGCCGCGCTGCGCGGTGCCGAGGTCGGCGCCGAGATCGTGCTCAAGGCGACCAAGGTCGACGGTGTCTATACCGCCGACCCCAGGAAGGACGCTTCGGCGACGCGTTATGCGAAAGTCAGCTTCGACGAAGCCATCGCGCGCAACCTGCAGGTGCTCGACGCCACCGCGTTCGCGCTGTGCCGCGACCAGAAGCTGCCGATCAAGGTGTTCTCGATCTTCAAGCCGGGCGCGTTGAAGCGCGTGGTGCTCGGCGAGGACGAGGGCACGCTCGTCCACGTCTGAGCCAGGAGCCAATCTGCCATGAGCATCGCCGAGATCAAACGCAGCGCCGAGTCGAGGATGGCCAAGTCCGTCGACGCCTTGAAAGCGGAGTTGCACAAGATCCGCACCGGCCGGGCGCACCCGGGCATCCTCGACCAGGTGCACGTCGACTACTACGGCTCGATGGTGCCGATCAGCCAGGTCGCCAACGTCACCCTGCTCGACGCCCGCACGATCAGTGTCCAGCCCTGGGAGAAGGGCATGGGCGCCAAGATCGAGAAGGCCATCCGCGAGAGCGATCTCGGGCTGAACCCGGCGGCGCAGGGCGACCTGCTGCGCGTGCCGATGCCCGCACTCACCGAGGAGCGCCGGCGCGAACTGACCAGGATCGTGCGCCACGAAGGCGAGGAGGCCAAGGTCGCGGTGCGCGCCGTGCGGCGCGATGCCAACGAACAGTTGAAGAAGCTGCTCAAGGACAAGTCGGTCTCGGAGGACGACGAACGGCGTGCCCAGGAGGAGGTGCAGAAGCTCACCGACCGGGTCGTCATCGATGTCGACAAGCTCGTGCACTCGAAAGAGGCCGAGATCATGGCGGTCTGACGCGGCCGCGCGCATTGTTGCCGGATCGAGGCCCAGCGCTTGACTGCCAACCTGCCGCCCGCCGTGCTGCGTGACCTTTCGATCCCGCGTCACGTGGCCATCGTGATGGATGGCAACGGTCGCTGGGCCAAGCAGCGCTACCTGCCGCGCTTCTTCGGCCACAAGGCCGGCGTCGACGCGCTGGTGCGCGTGATCAACGCCTGCGCCGACCGTGGCATCGGCTACCTCACCGTGTTCGCCTTCTCGTCGGAGAACTGGAAGCGGCCCGACGACGAGGTCTCTGGACTGATGGGGCTGGTGCTGGTGGCGGTGACCAAGTACCTGGCCAAGCTGGCGCGCGATGGTGTTCGAATCGTCATCGTCGGCGATCGTGATGCCGTCTCGGATCGGCTGCGCGCGGCCTGGCGCGAGGCCGAGGAGGCGACCCGGCACAACACCCGCATCACGCTGTCGGTGGCCTTCAACTACGGCGGCCGCTGGGACATCGTGCAGGCCTGCCGCCAGGCTGCCGCCGCCGGACTGGCCCCCGAGCAGATCACCGAGCAGACCTTGTCCGGCTACATGGCGATGCGCCACGCGCCCGACCCGGACCTGTTCATCCGCACCGGTGGCGAGGTGCGCATCAGCAACTTCCTGCTCTGGCAGGTGGCCTACTCCGAGCTCGTCTTCACCGACTGCCTGTGGCCCGACTTCGGCGAAGCACAGCTCGACGCCGCACTCGCCGACTACGCCGGGCGCGAACGCCGCTTCGGTGCCGTCACGACGTCGGGTGCCGGCTGACCCAACCCCGCCATGCTGCGCCAGCGCGTGGTCACTGCCGTGGTGCTGCTGGCGCTGCTGCTGCCGGCACTGTTCGCCGCGAGCTCGCTGCCGTTCGTGCTGCTGATGCTGCTGATGATCAGCGCCGCAGGCTGGGAGTGGGCGCGCCTGAACGGTGTGACGGGCACCGCGCGCGCGCTCGGCAGCGGGTTGCTGCTGGCGCTGTGGTGCGGAGCCACGTTGCGCGTGCTGCCGCCGGTGGGCCAGTCGGCCACGCTGTGGGCTGCCGCCACGGCGCTGTGGATCGTCGGCGCCGGTGTCGCGCTCTGGCGCGGGCCGTCGGGTTGGCCCGCACTGGCGCGGCCGGTGCGCTGGGCCGTCGGGCTGCTGCTGCTGTGGCTGGCCTGGACGGCGCTGGCGCAGGCGCGCGTCATCGGTGTCAACTTCCTGCTCTCGGTGCTGTGCCTGGTCTGGGCCGCCGACATCGCCGCCTATTTCGGCGGCCGCGCTTTCGGCCGGCGCAAGCTCGCACCGACGATCAGCCCCGGCAAGAGTTGGGCCGGTGTCTACAGCGGCGTGGCCGGCGTGATGCTGCTGGCCGGGCTGTGGCTGTGGGCCGATGCGCACTGGACCTTCGATTCGCCGAGCCTGTACAAGCTGCTGCTGCAGCGGCTGGGCGCGATCGGCCTCGCGCCGGCGCTGGTGCTGCTGGTCGCGTTGAGCGTCGTCGGCGACCTGTTCGAGTCGCTCGTCAAGCGTGCGGCCGGGGCCAAGGACTCGAGCCGGCTGCTGCCCGGTCACGGCGGCGTACTCGACCGCATCGACGCGCTGTTGCCGGTGCTGCCGGCGGCGCTGGCGCTGACCAGCTTCTGACGGCGAGCGGCACGGCGGTCATGGTCCAGCGCATCTGCATCCTCGGCGCCACCGGCTCGGTGGGCACCAGCACGCTCGAGGTGATCGCACTGCACCCCGAGCGTTTCGAGGTCTTCGCGCTGAGCGCGCACCGGCGCGTCGACGCGCTGGTCGCGCAATGCCTGCGCTGGCGG